>SMXE01000162.1 GCA_004357015.1 Caldithrix sp. | reverse complement strand
TGACGCAAACCACGCTTTTCTCATGAGCGCCGGCCCGGGAGAAAGGTCTAGGATTTACAACACGAGCGACGGCGGCCGCACTTGGCAACTACAATTCACCAATCCACATCCGGATGGCTTTCTGGACGGCATCACCTTCTGGGACGCTGATAACGGTATCGCGTACGGCGATCCGATGGATGGACATCCATTCATTATTATAACCGGTGACGGTGGAGCGACCTGGGTGCAGATGCCGCCCGAATCTATTCCCGCAGTTGTAGAAGGCGAATATGGGTTCGCGGCCAGCGGGACCGGGATCAGGACGTTCGGAACCAACCATGTCTGGATTTGTTCAGGTGGGTCGGCTGCTCGTGTTTTTCACTCGATAAACCGGGGACAAACGTGGCAAGCAGTCAGCACACCCATCCTCTGTGGAAAACAATCGGCCGGAATTTTCTCCCTCGCCTTTCGGGATGAAAAAATAGGCGTCGCAGTCGGCGGCGACTATGCTGCGCCGGCCGAATCGGGAGCAAATGTGGCACGCACAACAGACGGCGGGCGAACGTGGCAACTCGTAGACGGCGCAACCGGGGTGAGTTACAGATCCTGCGTAAGCTTCGTACCCGACGCCTCTCCTCCCCTGCTGGTGGCAGTCGGCACACCCGGCACCAGCTACTCAGCAGACGACGGCCTCACCTGGACGCAGGTGGATACGGTTGGAAACCATGTGGTCAATTTCGGGGACAGCCCGGATGCAGGTTGGGCTGCAGGCGCAGACGGACGCATTGCAAAACTCATACTGACAAGAGTGGCTGGTGAAAAATGAAAATCTATGCAAGCTTTTTGATATTCGGTCTCCTCTGCTTTGCCTGCGAGACCCCCGGCCGGATTGACGAAAAGGCCATCAAAAAGGAAATTATGCAGGTGTTGAAAGCCTCGGGGCAAGGCTGGAACGACGGCGACATAGCCGCCTACATGCATGCATACTGGCAGTCAGATTCGCTCCGTTTTGCCAGCGGCGGTACCGTTTCCCTCGGCTGGCAGTCCGTTTTCGAACGCTACTCACAACGCTATCCCGACAAAGCGACCATGGGACATCTGAGTTTCAGCGACCTGGACATTAAGGTCATTTCTTCGGATGCCGTCATGGCATTTGGCCGGTGGCAACTTTTGCGAGACCACGACAAGCCATGGGGACTGTTCACACTCCTGCTGCGCAAAACCTCCAATGGCTGGCGCATCGTGCACGACCACACTTCTTCGGCTTCAAACTAAAGGGCGGTATCTTGAAGGGATTACACACTTACAAACACATTATCTGGGATTGGAACGGCACACTGCTGGACGACTGCTGGCTGTGTCTCGATATCATGAACGAGCTGCTCCGGAAACGCGATAGGGCAAGCATTACGCATGAAACATACCAGGCCATCTTCGGCTTTCCCATCATTGACTACTACAAGAAGGTGGGCTTCAATTTTGTGCAGGAGCCCTTCGAAAGCGTAGCCATTGAGTTCATCGAAATCTATCATGCCCGCTCTGGCGAATGCACGCTGCAACCGGATGCCAGGGAAGTTCTGGACGCCTGCCGCGGCCTCGGGTTGCGCCAATCCGTGCTCTCGGCAATGGAGCAGTCCTATTTATCACAGATGGTGCGGGCGCTCGATTTAGAAAATTGCTTTGAAACCCTGATCGGACTGAACGACCACTATGCCAGCGGCAAGACCGAAAACGGCAGAACGCATCTACGCAAACTGGGAATCGCCGCAAAAGATGTTCTGTTCATCGGCGACACGTTGCACGATTTCGAGGTCGCGTCGGTCATGGGTACAGATTGCATCCTGGTCGCTAACGGCCATCATTCGCGGGAGCGTCTAAGCACGACTGGCGCAACAGTGCTGAATTCGCTGCGTGAAATCCTGCCCGAAAACGAACATGTCTTCTCAAACCGATGAAAAAGGACTACCCTATTCTCGAATTTGACGAGACGCGCAAAGCGGTCATCGAGCCGCACGCTATCGCAGCGCCAACAGAAATTCCCGAACACTGCGTCCTCTGTTTCTTCAATGACGAGATCAACAAACTGCGTCAACAGAACCGTTTAACCAAAATAAGGAAACTCAAATCCGAGATCGGCGTGCACATCGTTTACAGGCTCGACGTTAACGGCCGAGAGATAGCTCTGTTGCAGCCGGGCGTCGGAGCGCCACTTGCCGCTGCGCTTTTCGAGGAAGTCATCTCTCTGGGCTGCCGAAAATTCATCGCATGCGGCGCCGGCGGCGTGCTTGACAGCAAGCTTGCCATGGGAGAACTGCTGGTACCCGTAGCGGCGGTACGGGACGAAGGCACCTCCTATCACTACCTGCCGCCGGCACGCGAAGTTGCAGCAAGCCCGGAAGCTGTGCAAGCCATCGAGACGACACTCCAGCAAAAAAACCTGGCGTACACCCTGACAAAGACCTGGACTACTGACGCCATCTACCGGGAGACGCCGCAAAAAATTCGGTTGCGCAGATCAGAAGGCTGTCTCGTCGTGGAGATGGAAGCAGCCGCACTGTTTGCAGTGGCAAAATTCCGTGGCGTCAGTCTGGGACATATCCTTTACGCCGGCGACGATGTCAGCAGCGACACCTGGCAAACCCGCGGCTGGACCCGGCACGCTGAACGCAGGCGCGAGCTACTATGGCTGGCGGCTGAAGCCTGCCTGGCCATGAACGAATCCGATTCGCAGGAGAAGAAAACTTGAAACGAATTTGCATCTACTGCGGCTCGAGTCCCGGCGCCGACCCCAGGTATGTTGCTGAGACCAAAAAGCTGGGGAATCTTCTGGCGGACAGAAACATACAACTCATCTACGGCGGCGCACATGTCGGCGTAATGGGGGCGCTGGCCGATGCCGTGCTGCAAGCTGGCGGGCGTGTCACCGGCGTCATGCCGCGGTTTCTTTTCAATAAAGATGTCGCGCACTCAAATCTCACCGAACTTAAAGTCGTGGAATCCATGCATGAACGCAAGATGCTGATGGCTGAGCTGGCGGATGCCTTCATAGCCCTCCCGGGCGGACTCGGCACTCTGGACGAGTTCTTCGAAGTCCTGACCTGGGGGCAACTCGGTTTACACCGGAAACCATGCGGAATATTGAATATCATGGACTACTTTGCCCGGCTAATCGAATTCCTCGACCACCTCGAGCAGGAACGATTCCTGAGCCGATTGCACCGCTCGATGATCCTGATCGAGCATGACCCCAATACGCTGCTGAGCTGTCTCGAGAACTACAAATCGCCCAATATCGAAAAATGGCTGGACCGGGAGCAAGCCTGAATTGATGATGCTGTCGGTGTGATTCAAAATCCGGAGTTCCTATTGCATCCCAGCCACGCAATACATAGCCACCCAAACTGAAAGGAGACACCATGACCCGCCCCGACCCCGATGAATGCGCCGCTTTTTACCAAAAATACATCGATGAACTTCCCGACCAGCCGATTTTGACCTTGCTTGAGAAGCAGTTGCTGGAAACCCGCCAGCTCATGCAGACCCTCGACGACGAGCAAGCGACCTTCCGGTATGCACCTGACAAGTGGAGTATCAAACAAATGCTCGGCCACTTGACAGACACGGAACGCGTGTTCTGTTACCGCGCCATGTGTTTCGCCCGCAACGACCCTGGGCCCTTGCCCACGATGGACGAAAACACCTATGTTGCAAATGCTCATTTCGACAACCGCGCCCTCGCCAGCCTTCTGGAAGAGTACGAACATGTTCGTAAAGCCAGTATCGTATTTTTTGCCAGCCTTACTGACGAAATCTGCACACGTCGCGGCGTGGCCAATGACTGTGAATTCACCGTTCGCGTGCTACCGTTTATTATTGCTGGCCATGAACGGCATCACCTGAACGTCCTGCATGAACGCTACCTTTCTAAACTGAATCTTCTTTGACGTTCAAAAAACATACTTGCTATTCTTGCCTCTGTTGTTTACTTTCTGTCACCTTTTTGACCCCGGAAACACAAATGAAGCAGCCGCGAACCAAATCACTGCACCTTCTCCTTCTCTTTGCAACCTTTCTGTTTATCCCGCTCGTCAGCTTCATTGCAGGGGCGCAGTATTTCTGGGGTGAAGATGAAACCCTGGACCAAGCCGTTATCGGCATCCCGCCATTCGGCATGGACGGCACGCTCCGGTTCGATTCGCACAGCCGCAAACTGTTTTTTGAAGGAACCGTGCATGTGGTCGGCGAGCAGAGTAGAATTGCAAAAACACGCGGCGAGATTCCGATGGACGGTTATCACACGGCGAACATCATAGCCGGCGTAAGGCTCTGGCGCGGCATAGAACTCAGAACCGGCGTGATAAATCTGACCACGAGTTTTACATGAATCATCTCAATGCGAAAAACCCGTTCACGCAGCAACCGATCCCGGCGCCGGGCCGCGTGATATTTACCAACCTGATGTACGCATTCTAAGGATGGCTGTCAGACAGCTGATTCTACTTTTCCTGCTCGTCGCCTCCGGCTGTCGCCAGGAAGAAAAAACCGTGGACCCGGGGCAGGAACAGCGTTTCGCACTTTTGCGTGAGCACCTTAAAAGACAATTAGGGGACAAGTATGAGGCTCCGGTCCCTGCAGCCTCCCCTGACCAACTGAAGCGCGGCGGCGAGCTCTTTGCAAAAGTGTGTGCGGCCTGCCACGGCGGCCGGGGCGAGGGAAAAGGTCACGTCGCCACGGCCCTGGCCGGAACGCCGACCAACCTCACTTCACCGCATGAGGCTTCATTTTTTTCGGAACGGGCCCGACTTTACATTATCCGGAAAGGTATGCCCGGAACAGCCATGATGGGCTGGGAGGACGTGCTCACGGAGCAAGACATTCTGGCTATTTACCTGTATATTCGATCATTAATCCAGTATGAGTGAAAGGCAAATAAGGAAACTCAGATGCAAAACAAACTCACACAATCGGCAGCGAAGCTGCTGCTCGCGGTGGCCGTTCTCGCTGGCTGCCAAAGCCGCGATTCCTCCTTCAAGGGAACGGAATTGCCGGAAATGGAATTCAAAGATTTTACGCTTACTGATCAAAACGGTCAGCGCTTCACGTTAGGGGAGCAAGAAGGAAAAGTCACACTCATGTTCTTCGGGTTTACTTACTGCCCGGACGTGTGTCCACTCACCCTTTCCACGTGGAAAAAGGTGCGCGAATCCTTGACCGAAGATGAAGCGCAAAAAGTCGAGTTCGTCTACATTACGGTAGACCCGGAACGGGACACGCCGGAAAAGCTCAAAGCGCACCTTGCCGTGTTCCACCCGGATTTTATCGGCCTGACCGGTACGCAGGAAGAATTGCAGCCGGTGTACGCCGGCTACGGCGTTTATCGTGAAAAGGATCAGATTTCGGACAGCGCTACTGGCTATCTTGTCAATCA
Organism: Caldithrix sp.; assembly: GCA_004357015.1. Classification (GTDB taxonomy): domain Bacteria; phylum Zhuqueibacterota; class Zhuqueibacteria; order Oceanimicrobiales; family Oceanimicrobiaceae; genus CR04bin15. The sequence goes on along the minus strand of SMXE01000162.1, from coordinate 5,881 downwards.
CACCGCGAGCATCTACTTACTCGACCGCAACGGCATCTGGAAACTCAAACATTCCAACGACGCACGGCCAGAAGACATCGTGCATGATATCCGGCTGCTGCTCAAGTATTAACGCTCTTACTGCGAAGGAAGGAAACAAATCATGCGCCTGACCCCAATGTTCCTGAAAATTGGCTTGCTCGCACTGTCGATAAGCCTTTTCTGTCAGATACAAGCCTGTCAAAAGGCAGACGACACACCGAAGATAGAAATCGAAAATATCTGGTCCCGACCTGTGCAAATCGAGAACGAAGATGGCAGGGTGATGAAAAGCAACGGCGTGGTCTATCTGAAGATCGTAAACGATGGTGAGGCGCCGGACCGTCTTATGAGCATGACCTCAATTGTGTGTGACGTGGTTGAGTTGCACGAAACGAAAATGAACGATGACAGGATGATGATGCAAAAAGTGGACGGCGGACTTGACATTCCAGCCGGAGAAACAGTCGAGTTCAAGCCGGGTGGTTACCACGTCATGTTGATCCGCCTGAAGCGCTCGCTCGTTCCGGGAGATCGCTTTGCGCTGCAATTGGTATTTGAGAGAACTGGTACAATTAAGGTTGATTCAGAAGTGGGGCAACCGTAGAGCAGGACAAGACACCTTATGGTATCCCGAATACAACTCTGCAAAGATGGTCCCAGATTCTCCCGGCTGGTACACGGGGCCCGCCAGGCTCAAGTCTGGGCTAACACTCCTATTCCGGTTTCAGGATCAACCCCTTGCTCTTTCTGCCATTCATCTTGACGGTAATTGGCGAATCAAACCGGATATGCCGCACATACTTCAGCTCTGTAACTGCTTCCTGCTGCGTCAACCACTCCCAGTCCACAAAGCTCCGCTCATCGTGTTCTGAAACGGTAAAATAGCCTACTCTAAATGAAGTCAGATTGTGAAAAAAATGCGACCCTTGCGAGGGCGCGACGCTTACGTCCTCCAGTCCCGCCTCAACGATAGTACGCGCCCCTGAGATCTGCTCCCACTTTACCGGAATGCCCAGAAACGGATCCAGCGAACCCCACCTTCCTACGCCGATCAGAAGGTATGGCCTATTTTCGGAAATCAATTTCTGATTGAGCTTGTTCACCTCACTCGCCACCTCGCGGCTATTCATTCTGTCGAAACGGTCCGGCGGCACGACAACCACATCACGGATATCGCTTCCAACGCCATTGCCCAGCACCTTGTCGCTTTTGCAAATCAGCTTTTCCTTATCGACATCTTTGAAATTGAGTAGCTCGTGTTCATGCCGGAGCACAAGCGGGCGCATCTGCAACAGCCCGAACTCTTTCGGCTCTCCGGGCGTCACCGACATGTTGCAGGCGAACTCGATCTCCACCGGTGTTCCCATGGCCCACGTGCCAAGATCCAGCAGGTGTTTCAGAATTTCCGGCAGCGGAAAAAGCTTGTGTCTGAGAACAGGCGCAAAAGTTACGATTCGGTGCCCCGCTCTCGATATGCCGTCGTAAATGGTGAGATTCTCGTGTGAATACGTAGATCCGACGTATTTGAGCGTGCCATCGCGCTCAGCTACACTCAAATCAAGTTGCTCCAGAAGCGTGTCCCGCGTCTCGCTCATATCCGCGATTCTGCCGTGCAGATTCAACGCGTAGAATTTCTGCTGATTGTTTTTCAATGTCTCATCGACGGTGCTGAACTGCGGTAGCATTTGCGGATACTTCGGGCAAAACCTGACGTGCAGACCACCATCGACCACCGTTTTCCCAAGACCGAGAGCGATGGCAGCAATCCCATCCTTCGACTTTTGCGGCGTCACCGGATAGAAGTTGTACGACTTCGCGACCCCGGCAAAATCGGGATAAAAGTATTGACCGTGCGTCACACCCACCATCTCCTGGACCACCACAGCCATCTTCTCTTCCTCGAGACGGTAGGAAGTCACCCGAAAATAGTTTTTGGCATTTTGAGAATATGTCGAGGCATAGACTCGCTTAACAGCGTTTAGCAGCTCAAACAAACGAACATTGATGTTCTCATGATCATTCGGCATCATGAAAGTGTTGTAGACGCCTGCGAAGGGATAGTACTGCGAGTCCTCCAGCAGGCTTGAAGAGCGCACCGCCAACGGTATCCTGACCAACTGGAGGAAGTCACGCAGCTTGTGCAGCGCGTCGAGCGGAAAATTTTGCGCCTCGAGAAATCGGCGATTAAGCTCGCCGTCGTCTTCGCAGTTCAGGGCAAAGTCGCGCAGATCGTTTTCATCCAAAAACTGGTCGAAAATGTCTGTACCTAAAACAATGGCAGGAGGGACATAAATACGCAGGTCGTCGAACAGCTCCTGCACCTTATAGTTGTAGATGAGTTTGCTGAAGAAGCTCAATCCCCTGGCCTTGCCCCCTAAAGAGCCGCCGCCGATCCTGGCGAAACTGCTGTGCGGATAAAATGTCTCCTTGCTAAAATCGGTAATGATGCCACGCTGCCGGTTGCGGCGGTAATCTTGCAGAGAAGAGATGAGCAGCTCACGTAACCCTTCAACAGAGTCGAATTCTGCGAGCTTGCGTGGCCGAAGCTTGTGTGCCAGCCAAAATTCTGTTCTGGCCTTAAGCCATTTCGAAAAATGATTGCGTTCACTATGGTACACAATGCTCTCGTCAGGTACAGTTTTTAGCTGTTCTTCCAGTGACCGCAAATCCGTGGCCATGCCAACCTCTGTGCTGTCCTCAGTCCGGAAAATGAAATTCCCAAACCCGAAATGTTCCTCCATGAATTCTCGTAAGTCACGCAGCAAAGTCGGAGAGCGCTTGTAAAGGAAGGAGGCGCCGACCTCATGTGCTTTCTCCTCGTTTTCCGGAATATTTGATTGCAGCAAAATGGGGATATCGAATTGCCTTTTCTTGACGTTTTTTGCAAACGTCAGACCGGCCTCCGGGTCGTACTTGCCTTTTCGTTTGTAATTAATGTCAGAAATGACGCCGATAACATGTTCCTGGTATTTTTCAAAGTTGTACCAGGCCTCTTCATAATTGGTACAGAGAAGTATCTTAGGACGCGCCCGCATCCGGAGAAACTTGTGCGACAAGCTTATCCCTTCTGAAATAAGCCGCCGCGCCTGTTTGAATAATTCGACATAGATAATCGGCAAGAAAGAAGAATAGTATTGAACACGGTCCTCCACCAGAATGATGGATTGCACACCGACGCTCTGGGTGTCGTGCTCAACATTCCGCTTGTCTTCGAGATACTTTATGATGGCAATGATGATTCGAAAATCCCCCTGCCAGACAAAGACTTGGTCAAACACTGCCATATCCTGATACAGTGAGATCTCGGTAAGTTCACCGCTATCGAAGGCAAGCAGGACAATCGGCATGTCGAGGCCGGCCTCCCGAACCAGCTCGGCAAACTTGTGCGCCCGCATATCCTCCACGTGCAATGTCGTAATGATCAGATCGAATTGTGTTTCCTGCGCCAGAGCAAGCGCCTCCGTCCCGCTTGAAACGCGCGTCAGTTCTGGCGTGTGGGACAGATTCAAGCCCTGGTATTCCTCGCGGAGCAGCTCGTACAGACGGCCGTCTTCTTCGAACAAAAAGAGGTCGTACAGACTGGAAACCAGAAGGATACTTCGAATCCGAAAACGCATCAGATTCTGAAAAACCTGAACGCGGCTGCCGTAGCCTTGCTCCAGCCAGTATGGGTTGAAGGATTGAAGTGTGTCCTGCTCTTTTTTCATCATAACACCTGTTCTAAAATACAAAAAGGGGTGATGAAAATCACCCCTTTTTTAACGTATAACGTAGAATTGCGTTTCGCCTGAATTCGTGCAGATTCGTGAATACCGCTGAATCACTTTGTGCACTTTGAGTCCGGCGAATTCTTCAGCTTAGACGACACCTTGATCGAGCATGGCATCCGCAACTTTCAAGAAGCCGCCGATATTGGCGCCGTTCACATAGTTGCCGGGTGTGTCAAAACGTTCGGCAACATCAACGCAGGTTTTGTGGATGTCCTTCATAATCTGCTGCAGGCGTTGATCGACCTCTTCCCGCGTCCAGGGCAGGCGCATGCTGTTTTGCGTCATTTCCAGGCCGGAAACCGCAACGCCGCCGGCGTTGGCCGCCTTTCCGGGGCCGTAGAGTATGCCGGCATCCAGGAAGACTTTCACGCCATCAAGCGTCGTTGGCATGTTCGCGCCTTCGCTCACCACATAAACGCCATTGTCCAGCAGGTGCTGAGCATCCTTCCCGTTAATCTCATTTTGTGTGGCGCTGGGGAACGCGCACTCGGCTTTGTGAGTCCACAAAGGATTATGATCCAATTCAGGATCGCCAGGCGTAAAAACGGCGGTCGAGTACTTTTCCGCATATTCGTTGATTCTGCCGCGGCGTACGTTTTTGAGATCCATCACGAAATTGAGTTTCTCGGTCGTGATTCCGGCTTCATCGTAAATGTAGCCGCTGGAGTCCGACAGCGTGACCACTTTTCCACCAAGTGCGCTGATTTTTTCCACCGTGTACTGCGCAACGTTCCCACTGCCGGATACCAGGCAGACGCGGCCTTCGAATGTTTGGCCTTTTGTGCCAAGCATTTCAGCCGCAAAGTAAACAGAGCCGTAGCCCGTCGCTTCCGGACGAATAAGCGAACCGCCCCAGCCCAGTGCTTTCCCGGTCAGGATTCCGGTGAACTCATTCTTCAGCCGCTTGTACTGACCAAAAAGATAGCCGATTTCTCTGCCGCCGACGCCGATGTCACCAGCCGGTATGTCAGTGTTCGGACCGATGTGGCGGTACAATTCACTCATGAAGCTCTGGCAAAAACGCATCACCTCGTTGTCGCTCTTCCCTTTCGGATCAAAATCCGATCCACCTTTGCCGCCGCCCATGGGGAGAGTAGTCAGACTGTTTTTGAACACCTGCTCAAACGCCAGAAACTTTAGGATGCCCAGATTTACAGAGGGATGAAAGCGCAGGCCGCCCTTGTACGGTCCGATGGCGCTGTTCATTTCGATGCGGAAACCACGGTTGATCTGAACCATTCCCTGATCGTCAATCCAGGGCACGCGAAACATGATGACTCTTTCCGGCTCAAGAATTCGTTCCAGAATTTTGGCCGCCCGGTATTCAGGGTGCCGTTCAAGAACCAAATCCAGTGATTCTGCAACTTCTTCTACTGCTTGATGGAATTCAGGCTCACTGGGATTCTTGGCCTTGGCTTCTACCATCAAATCTTTGATATATTGCGACATTTTACCTCCTGTTTCTACAAGTATTGAAATGGCTGAGTTACCACGTTGCCATGCAGTCCAGTTACAAATTACGTGCCACAGGCACACCGGATAACACAGGAGCCATCAAGCGTAAGTGTTTAAATATTAGTTGACATCATAAGATTGTTTTCTCAAATGTTGGAATATCCCCACCAATTGTATCATCATTGCGACAAACTTTTTCTGCCAAACAAAAAGGCCACCACTCTCAGAGGGGTAGCCTCATCATCCTCACGCTGCTTCCGGTTTTTGTGTTCATCCTGATCACCTTTTCGATGCCATCTTCGTACTAAAGTACTGCAAACGCTAATTACTTCCCGAAGAAAAGTCAACTTTCGGTGTTTCCTGTGCTTCAGCACTCGCCTCAAAATAGGGCCGCTGCTGAAAGCCAAACATGCCGGCAAAAATCATAGTCGGAAATGTCCGCACTCTCTGATTGTACAGCTGCACGGTCTGGTTAAAACGTCGTCGTTCTACCGTAATTCTGTTCTCCGTGCCAGCCAATTCATCCTGCAGTCGAATAAAATTCTGGTTGCTCTTCAGATCCGGGTATCGTTCAATGGTAACCAGCAACCTGCCCAGGGCCGAACCCAACTGTGTTTGCGCCTGTTCAAACTTTT
>SMXE01000161.1 GCA_004357015.1 Caldithrix sp. | reverse complement strand
GCGTCCCTTTTCCTCCAAATGGCGGACTTGCTGTTATATTACATTAGAAAATTAGTCAACCAGACTTCAGGACTGTAAACGCACGGGGGCTTCATGAATCGCAGTCATTTCCAATAACTCAATTGACCTTAATGAAGAGCAGCAGCAAGGAATCGTGCCAGCCATCTTTTGGTTTCCCCATCCCTGATTTCCGCCCCTACAATATTCACCTGTTCCAAGACGACAAATTCAGACTCGATCGTGTGTGAAATACACCGTTTATCAACTAAAAGAGGAGACACGAATGAAACTATTTAAGACGTTTGCTGCCCCCGTTCTGTTGCTTGTGCTTCTGGTTTTTGCTTCCGGCACTGCGCAAGCCCAGGATACGCGCTCGTTTGGTTTGACTGCCCTGATTCAGAACGGTCAGGCCGAGATTCTTGTGCCGCTCTGGTTGGGGGATGCCCTGACGCTTGCACCGGGCTTTAGCCTTCTCTATATTGAAAACAACACAATGGAGATTGGTTTATTGCTGATGCCGAGGTTTTATCTCGATATGCAGAGAGTAGCACCGTACATTTCTGCGCGTGGCGGCGTCATTTTCAGAATGCCCGATAGTCCCCTGCAATCGGATACAACGGACATTCTACTCGGAATGGGATTTGGTGGCGAATACTTTGTCAACGCCATGTTCAGCTTCGGGGTTGAGGCGCAACTCAACGGCTTTGTGGTGGACATTTCAGGCATCTCAGATATTACCTTGAGAACGGCTGCGGCAGTTCATGCGAATGTCTATTTCTGATCTGAATTACTGCTAAAGGATTGAACAACGGGTGTCATTTCGAATTTGGCGAATGCCAAATGAGAAATCTGGCAGGCGTCTTTCGTGGCACAATCTATCAACATTGAAGAGATAACGCCGGCGACTTCCAGATTTCTCACCTCGACAAACAGCCTCGAGGTTCGGAATGACACTTACAGGTACTTTGTTGACACCGCAAAAGGATCCACTTCTCCCTGCGTTCTCGGCGACATTTTCTGCCAATATTCAGGCTAACTTTTTCTATTTGCCATGTGCCTTTCGTATAGCAAACGAATCATGCCATCTGAAAGACCGATCTCCGGTACGTACATTCTGTTTATTTTTGCCCACTTCATTACGGAAGTAAAAATATCCGCAGCCGGGATGATGACGTCGGCGCGGTCCGGCCGGAGGCCGAGAATTTTGATACGTTCGTCGAGGGAAAACGTGTTGAGATATTTATCAAGCTCCCGCAGCCGTTTGTAAGAAATAGGTTTTCCAGTCTTGATGCGGGACAGCTTGAACATTTTGTTGATGTTGCCGCCGCTGCCAATGCCGATAACCGGTTTAAATTCCGGTGCGATCACCTGCACCCACTGCTTCATGTCTTTCCAGCGCGAATCGGGTACGAGCCCGTGCAGCAGCCGCACTGTGCCGATATTGAAAGAGTGCGAGGTGATACTCTGGTTGTGTGAAAAAAGTGTCAGCTCGGTACTGCCGCCGCCCACATCTATGTAAAGGTAGGACTTATTCTTGTCCAGGCGCTCCTCGAAATGGTTGGCGTAGATAATGTCTGCTTCTTTCTGCCCGGCCACAATGTCGAGTTTGATACCGCTCCGCCGCATGATTTCCTTGACCACATCCTCGCCATTTTCGGCTTCCCGCATGGCGGACGTGGCGCACGCCATGTAGTCGATCGCTTGGTAGGCCTCGATGAGGAATTTGAATCCACGCATCGTGTTGACAAGCTGCTCAGCTTTTTCCGCTGAGATCCTTTTCCTGACAAACGCGTCTTCACCAAGCCGGATGGGGATGCGAATGAGCGATTCCTTTTTGAAAATGGGATATTTGCCGTTTTCAATAACGCGGGAGAGCAGAAGCCGGACAGCGTTGGAGCCGATATCGATCGCTGCGAACTTCACTTCCGTGTCTTCGGTTTTCTTGCCCGGGAGGTTGCGCGGCCATTCGCCGCTTTGGTCCTCGGTCTTCCCCTACGTCTGGTACGCGGCGCTGGTTTGGCTGCTGAAGCGGCGGGCTGCGCCGGTATAGAACTCTTTAGAACGGACATAGCAACCTCCCCTGTCAATCTCCGCGACTGCAGAACCTGCACGAACGACCTTGCCAGTTTCGCGCTTGAGCCTTTGATGTATTTTTTGAATTTGGGCGCCGTCACAGAATCCACTTCGGCCAGGTTTTTCTGGAGGTGTACTGCCAGAGTCGCCTGCAGATTTTTGCGGAGCGCTTTCGACTGCTTCTTGTCGGCAAGGGGAAAGTCGACGAATTTCAAGGTTCCACTGCCTCTCTCGACATCCGCCCAGGTATCACAATCGAATTCGATGCAGACCACACCACCCTTTGGTATTGAGGCCGCGCGAATATTTGTCAAAAGGTAAGCGGCCAGCTTCTCTGAATTCGGAACATGCCCAACAATCATCACCGATTGTACCTGGTTGAGCTGCTTAAGAATCTTTAGCTGGTTGGCTGCTGGGATAGCGTTGTACAAATCGTCACGCATTTCAATTCGCTTGCCGGAAGAGCCAAGCTCTTTCGCGAATTCTTTCGCCGTCTCACGTGCACGTTTTGCAGAACTCGAGATCAGAGCGTTCACTTTCACTCCGACTTTCTTCAGATTTCCGGCCATCTGCTTGGCGGTCTTACGACCTCCCTTGGTTAGCGGCCTATCGATGTCTTTTTGATTCTTGTTGGCCTCTGCCGTATCTGCATGTCTGACCAGGTAAAGCGTTTTCATAATTTCCCTCCTAATTTGATGAGTTCACATTTTGCGCAACCGCAGATTCGAACTCCTGCCACGCAGCTATGACCAGCTCTGTCAGCTCAAGGCAGGTTTCTTTTAGTTTGTCCTCATAAAGCGTCAGCCTTCGAATTTGTTCCCGGCGCAACTGAATGTCCAGTGGCGCCGCGATCTGCTTTGTGTGGCCGCGGCCCAACTGCACGCCCACATCGTAGGCAACTTCCTGCAAATCTTCAACCGACTCGAACGATTTTTCGATCTTGATCTCCTTGTAATTGTCCACCCACGCATGCACCCAGAAGGTGTTGCTGTCATATCGCATGTAGCCGAGGAATTCATACGGCTCATAGGCGATTCGGGCCTGCCCCACCAGCACTCTGAAAGGGTCGCCTTTTTGTGAAATCGTGATGCATTCGATGCCGCGTAAATCGCGCACTTCTTTAATTTCGAGCACCTGGTCGTCGTAGGGGTCATCGCTTTCACCTTCGATGCGGACGAGGAACTTGATGTCTTGAGCACTGCCGATACCGAGATTCAGATAGCCTACTTTTTTGGGCCGGAAGTATTCCTTCTTCAAGTGCTTGTTGTCATACAGTGTGCTCTCAATATATGGCCGCATCGCTGCCAGAATCGCGGCTTGTTTCTCTTGTGGCATGGGCAACATGATGGAGTCGATCCAGACAAAATACTTTTCGTGATCGAACTTGAATTTTTTCTTGATGCGTGCGACCAGCGCCGGTTCGGGTGCGATGGTTTCAGGGTCCGTCAACGCTACGCGGTACCCGAACAGAAATTTTTCGTACAGTTGCTCGGCTTCCGATTCCCAGCCGTTTGCCATGCAGGCGAGTCGCAGGGAAACGCCGAAGCGCAGCAAATCGATCACGGCCGGGCCCGTGGAGGAGTCATCGAAGTCGGTCAATCCGCGCCCAAGATCAGTGATAGCGTACTGCTCGACATGGGCGTCACCGTGCAGATTGAAGGACGGTGCACTTGGAAGGAATGAGAGAAAGCGGCGGCAAATTTCATGGCTAAACGGAATGTTGATATAGCGAAAATAGCCGTGGGGTGTCTTGAGAATTCGCTGGAGCAACTCCGGGTTTCCGGAGAAGTCTCTGGTAGCCGGGTCGATGAACAGGGGATTGGGTGAGTCGTTTTCTTCAGTCTGCGCCCGGGATGTGCCTGCAGATGCAACGAGAATCGCCACGGCCAGCATGACGGCTTTGGTAAAGAAGTGAATTCTATCCATGAGTTTTCGTGTCCGCAAATTTGCTTTCTACAAACCTTGATGTGCCGCTATGGTCATATATCCTAGAGCGTCTTAATCGAGATGCTGTTCCAGCAGTTCTTTACACTGGAATCTCCGCCGTTGAGTAAACAGGCCTATGTGTTGGCCGCGCTGAAAAACGCTGCCAGTTTGGTTTCGTCAAGCTTGCCATCGGTTCGAACGCCGTTGCAAACATCCAATCCGAACGGCGCGACTTCTTGCACGGCCGCCGCCAGGTTGCCCGGATTGAGCCCGCCTGCCAGAAAGACCGGAACCGTCACGCGTTCGCGGATGCGTTTGCTGATCTGCCAGTTGTGCGTTCTGCCGGTGCCGCCAAGTTCTTTTACCTGCAAATCAGGATTGCCCGAGTCGAGGAGCAGCGCGTCCACGTGCGGTGCGATGTTTTCGCTTTGCTCAACGGACTTTTCCCCACTGACGTGAATCACCTGAACAATCTTGATGCCGGGAAGCGCTGTTCGCAAATCTGCATGAGTTCCCGACTCCAACGTGTCGACGATCTGGATAGTGCTGACTCCGCAGCGCTTGTGTTGCTCGATGATTCCCGGTACCTCTTGTTTGCAGGTCAGCAGAAAAGTCGCCACGCCCGGCGGCACAGTCGCGACGATTGCCGCGATTTGTTCTTCAGAAATGACGCCAGGTCCGCTGGGCATTTCTGAAACCAGTCCCAGCGCAGAAGCGCCGCAGCGAATGGCAAGCCACGCCTCTTCTCTGCTGGAAATGCAGCAAATTTTGATTCGGGGGTGGTGTGAACCTACCATGAGATATTGAGATGCGCCACAGTTCAGGACATGAGAATTGTCCTACCAATGTAGAATAAATAAAGATATTTTCAATAGTAAAGTGGAAAAAAGTACGCTGGGTTACGCTAGTTTCAGGTCATTTCACATGTAAGGGTGATCGTGGAAGAAAGGAAAAGTATAGGCCAGACGGTTTCCTCCCCTGCAAGGGGAACCTTCTTTGATTTCTAACCTGGACTCCTCTTAAGGTCTTATCGCTAAGACGCGGAGACTT
>SMXE01000160.1 GCA_004357015.1 Caldithrix sp. | reverse complement strand
TGATCCAGATGGTTCTGGCGTTGCTTTTGCCCTTGAAGCGCGCAACAATGTTCGGGCGCACGCCGCTCGGCACCCTGCTGTCGGGCGCGTCGTAAACAGCGGCCTCGTCGCACCCGAGTTCATCTTTAACGTACCTGAGCAGGTACTGTGCTTTTGCGTATTCACCTTCACCGCCATTTTCAGGCCCAAGCGCCGGAATAGCGGTCATGTCTGTTTCTATTCTGATGGCCTCATCGCTGTAGCCATCGATTCTTGCACAAATCTTCGTGAGCGCTGCGTTATCCACCGGTCACACCCATTTAATTGATTTTGTTCGTGCGAGTCTTTGGAAGAATAAACCCAGCCTCTCAAAGACAGGCTCTACACGCTTGCCAAACTTCGCGGACATGTCGTTTCCGATTTGTTCAATGGTATGAGTGCCGTCACAGCGCTCCCAGACAAAGCTGCCGATCTCATCGAGAGTGAGACGGTAAGTGGGTTTTTGCATTCTGGCCAACATCCATCTGCCAAAAAAATGCTGCCCGAATTTTGGAATCAGCATCACCGCGAGTTGTTTTTCGGATTCTTCCCACTCACAGCTTCGCTTTGGGCAGCATTTCAGAAACCCATCATTTTGTTCTTCTAGCTTCACCGGACTGTGCTTTGCTCCGCTCCGCTTAAGATTGAACGCTCTGAGCATTCTTTACCGGAACCTTGTTCAGCGTATAGAACAAGATACCAAAGATAACCAGGCCGAGCCAGGCCGTGTTCCCGGGCGAAAGACCGGCGAGTGTAAACGTGCTGCCAGATACGTTCAGTCCGAGCACAATAAATGCGAGGATCACCGCCATGAGCGACTCTCCCGCAATCAAACCCGATGCGAGCAAAATGCCGGTGTTTTCAGCTCTGGTCTTTTGAGCGGCGCTGTTGTCTGCCATCTTCTTGTCCATCAGCCACTTGATGACACCGCCCACGAAAATTGCTGCTGTCGAACTGAAAGGCAGGTACATACCAACGGCGATCAGCATTGGTGATGGCGCTTTAATTAGAATAAGACCGAGGGCAAAGAAAACACCGACAATGACCAGCGGCCATGCCATTTCGCCACCGACGATCCCGTTTGCCATCAATGCCATCAGCCCGGCCTGCGGCGCGGGTAATTGCGCACTGCCAATCACGTAGACTTTGTCCATGACCGCGATAAACGGCATGAGCATAACGCCGGCAACGAGGACTCCGATGATTTCGCCAAGTTCCATGCGCCAGGGTGTGCCGCCGAGGATATGGCCGACTTTCAGATCCTGTGTCATGTCACCCGCAATGCCTGCGGCACAACAAACGACCCCGGCTACGGCGAGAACCGCCGTCACACCCTTTACGCCCGTTACGCCAATTGCGACCATCAGGACCGCGGAGATCAGCAATGTGCTCAGAGTCAGCCCGCTGATTGGGTTGTTAGAGCTGCCGATAAGCCCGACAAGATAGCCCGCTACGGCCGAAAACAGAAAGCCGACTACCAGAAGCACAACAGTGAGCAGGAGCGACCCCAATAGCGACCCGCTGAAGTAGTGGTACAGAATGAACTGCGGTATCGCCAGAACGCCGATGGCGATGATAACTTTCTTGAAGTCAAGGTCGATCTCCAGCCGCGAAATCTTGCCGGTATGCGCTTTGACCCTCTGCAGATCCTTGAAGGCTTTGCCGATACCAGCCATCAACGAAGTGCGCAAATTATAGAGGGTGTAAAACGCTGCGACGATCATCGTACCAACGGCCAGCGGGCGGATTTGCCTGAACCAGACCTCGTCGCTGATCGCTGTCCAGCTTTGGCCGGTGCTGGCGAATTCCTGTAGCGCTGGATTCAGAAACAGCGCGAGTGGAACCAGCACCAGGTGTCCCAGAATCGAGCCTGCAAACAGAACCGCGGAGATGTTATAGCCCACAATATAGCCGACGCCAACAAGCGCCGGGGAAGCAGAAGGCGTCTCCAGTTTCATGCCGCCCCCGAAGATTGTGCCAGTGCCCAGGAATTGAATCTTCGACTGCGCAAAACTGAAAAACTTGGTCACGGAGTCTTGAATAATGAAAATGCCATTGCTATTCTTGAACAACTCGATCAGTCCACCCAACCCCATCGCGCCAAAGACATAGCTTGCGCCCGTTGACCCGCCCTGTCCGGCCTTGACAATTTCGGCTGCGGCAACGCTTTCCGGAAATGGCAAATCGGCCTCTTCAACCATAGTACGCCGCAGCAGAATGATGAACATGATGCCAAGGCTGCCGCCGATCAACATGATCAGAGCCCCTTCAATCAGATGCTCCAGCGTCCAGAGCGAATCCCACACGCCGCTGATAACGAAGGCAGGGATGGTGAAAATGGCGCCTGCGACCAGCGCCTCCCCAACAGACGCGGTGGTTCTGGCAATATTTTCTTCAAGAATAGTGCCTTTGAATCCGCGCAGAGCAGCCATAGCGACGACTGCAGCCGGGAAAGTAGCAGCCACGGTCAGGCCGGCACGCATGCCCAGATAGGCATTGGCGGCGCCAAGCACGACGGCCATGATCACACCGAGAAACACCGCTTTGAAAGTGAACTCCTTCATGTCCGATTCGGCCGGAACGTACGGTTTGAACTCCGGATTGCTCATATTTTCCTCCCTCCAGATTTAAAAGGAAACCGATGAAATACCGTGTAAAGAAGACTTAAAGAGTGGAAGAGGTGGGTGAAGATTCCTCCGAACTGCCGATCAACTTAAAAGAATTTCGATAAAAAATCAAGGAAAAGTTTTGCTGTTGTTGCGTGGGGCTTTTTCATTTGATTTTTTCAAAAATAGTTGTATATTAATCGATTTAAATCCGAATCGCTGTATGGCATTGAATAACGATATAACGCTGGGTCAGTTTTATCCCGGTGAGTCGGTATTGCACCGTCTTGATCCGCGAAGTAAACTGGTCGCAAGTTTAATTTTTATGACATGCGTGCTGCTTGCTGTAACACCCTTGTTGATTTTGTGCTATGCGGTGCTATGTTTGTCGGCAGTGGTGGTGTCGAAGATCCCCCCGACAAACATTCTGGGAAGCCTGAAGCCATTTAGTTGGCTTTTTTTAGTTACATTTGGCATTCACCTTTTTACGACAGGCGGCGTGCCACTTTTCGGTGATAGTGCCTTGGGGATAACGCTTACCCGTGAAGGACTTGTGAAGGCTTTCGTGTTCACAAGCCGGCTTGGCTTGTTGCTGGTTCTGGCTGGTGTTTTCACCATGACCACGACCCCTGTTGAAATCGCCGACAGTCTTGACAGGCTGTTGGCGCCTCTAAAGCGCCTTAAGCTGCCTGTGAATGAGTTCGTGTTGATGGTCTCAATTGCGTTGCGCTTTTTACCCATTCTGGTGAATGAAGCGAATCGGGTCAAAAGTGCGCAACTGTCGCGCGGACTCTCTCTGCAAGGAAACCTGGTAAGGCGGGTGAAAAGCATGCTGCCCATGATTCTGCCGCTGTTCGTTTCGGCGATACGGCGGGCAGAGGATCTCGCCGTGGCAATGGAGGCACGCAGCTACGTTAGCGGTGCAGAAAGAACGTCCTTCCGGCGGCTCAAGTTCGGGGCCGGCGATTATGGTTTGCTGGTGCTCGTAGCTGGCTTTGCGGTTGCCGCAGCGCTTTCGGTTTGAGTTGATTGTTAATGCGGAACATCAAGCTTGTCATCGAATATGATGGCACCGATTTTCTGGGCTGGCAGTGGCAACCGGAAGGCCGGACAGTGCAGCGCGAACTGCAGAGCGCTTTAAAGCAACTGTTGCAAGATACACCGAAAGTTTACGCGGCAGGCAGAACAGATTCAGGTGTCCACGCCCTAGGGCAGGTTGTAAATTTCAAGACCGGGCAAAGGCTCGATTTACACGCCATTCAGGCTGGGCTAAACAGCTACCTGCCATCCGATGTTCGAGTCTTGAGCGCCGTTAAAGTGGACGAACGGTTCCACGCCAGATTCAGTGCGGTTGGCAGAGTTTACAGGTATGTGATTTCGAAGCGGCAAAGGGCCGTGGCCAGACAATATTCTTGGTTCTGCAAATATGAGCTCGATGTCAGCTTGATGAAAGAAGCCTCGCAATTCCTGCTGGGCACACACAATTTTCAGGCCTTTTCAAAGAGGAATGAAGAAGAGTCTCATTATTTAAGCAGAGTCGAGCGACTTCACTGGGAAAACGCAGGCGACGAACTGGTCATGGAAATCGAGGCAAACCGCTTCCTGCACAACATGGTCAGAATCATCGTAGGGAACATGGTGGATGTTGGCCGAGGCAGATTGTCGCCGGTCAAACTTAGAGAAATTTTAGAGAACGGAGAACGCATGCACGCCGCCGTAAAGACGCCGCCGCATGGACTTTTTCTGGTCAAAGTCAATTACTGAGCCAGCGGACTCATCTCAACTTTAAGGAGTTAAGTCATGAAGTTCTTTTTGGATACTGCAAATCTGGATGAGATAAAGCAGGCCGCAAGCATGGGCATCCTCGACGGTGTTACGACGAACCCAACTTTGGTTTCAAGAGAGCAGGGCAAGTTTAAGGACATGCTTGTCGGCATTTGCGAAGTCGTGAATGGACCTGTAAGCGCAGAGGTCGTGTCTACGGATTTTGACGGCATGATGAAAGAGGCGCATGAATTGGCTGCACTGCACCCGAACATTCATGTCAAAATACCGATGCTTCGGGAAGGTATGAAGGCCGTGAAAGCGCTCTCTTCAGAAGGCATCCGGACCAACGTAACACTATGTTTCAGTGCCAGCCAGGCGTTGCTGGCTGCAAAGGCCGGCGCGACGTTTATGAGCCCGTTTGTCGGCCGCGTCGACGATATTAGCGGTGTCGGAATGGACATTATCACCGACATCCGGACGATTTATGACAACTACGGTTTTGAAACTGAAATCCTGGCGGCAAGTCTCCGGCACCCTGTGCACGTGGTGGAAGCGGCGCTGATCGGTGCGGACATTGCCACCATGCCGTACAAGGTCTTCGATCAGTTATTCGACCATCCGCTTACGGATATTGGTTTGCAGCGTTTCCTTGATGACTGGGAGAAAGTAAAGGATCGCGTGAGCTGACATAGCTCGAGGGACAGGCATGAAGGAAAAACCCCGCACTATTCTTGCTTTGGTTGCATTATTCATCGCTTTTGGCTGTGGTGACTCAAATGACAACGGTTCATTGAGAGAACTGGACC
>SMXE01000159.1 GCA_004357015.1 Caldithrix sp. | reverse complement strand
GGCGATCATTCAGTTTTTGCGCGGCAAGAATATCGTCGCGTGGGCGCCGGAGCGACATGCGGCGCAGCAAAGGGCAAAAGAGCTCGTTTGACTCATGCAAAGGCGTGTCCAAATTTTCCTAACCCTGGCTGCGGACTTTATTTCACTAAATTCCGCATTTTTTTTGTGGGCCTGGCTGCGCCGTGAAATGGGCTTTTTCGCCGAGTCAGACCTTATCTCCTTGCTGCAACTTTCACTGATAATCAATCTCGCCTGGATTCTTTTCTTCGCATTCTACGGTCTTTACGGGCTCTGGCATGCCAAATCGCGTGTGGACGAGTTCATTCGCGTTTTCAAGACCCTCTCCCTGGGCGTTCTCATCCTCTTCCTGCTGACCTTTGAAAGCGAGAGTGATCTTTCCACTCCGCCCAAAATGAGCCGCATGTTCATCGTCAACTATTGGCTCATCCTGCTGGTGACAGTGCCTCCGATGCGCGTTTTGCTGCGCACGGTTCAACGCGCGCTGCTGTCGGCCGGCATTGGCCACCGCCGCACGCTCATTGTCGGCTGGGGCAAAAAAAGCTGGCACTTATCGGATGAAATCGGACGGTTTCCCGCGCTGGGCCACAACGTCATCGGATTCGTGGCAGAGACCAGCGAACCCGTACGCGATGCCGCTTACAAGAACATCCCGCTGCTCGGCAGCATCGACCGGATAGACGCCATCGTGCAGAAGGTCAAAGCGCAGGAAGTGATACTCGCCATGCAGGGCAACACGCGGCAAAAAGTGATGGAGGTCATCGACCAGTGCAACGGTTGCCAGGTTAATTTCAAGATAGTGCCGGACCTGTACGACATCGTGATCGGTCAGGCACGCACGAACCAAATCTATGGCTTCCCGCTCATCGATGTGCAGCCGAGAATCATGCCGCCATGGGAACAGCGGGTTAAGCGGCTGATGGATGTAATGATATCTGCCTTCGTCATCATCGCCTTCGCACCTTTGTGGCTTTTGGTTGCCATCGCCATCAAACTCGACTCAAAGGGGACGGTTTTCTACAAGCAAAACCGGGTAGGTAAAGACGGCAAAGAGTTCATGGTTTACAAGTTTCGTTCCATGGTGCAGGATGCTGAATCGCAAACCGGGCCGATGTGGGCTGAGAAAAAAGATCCGCGACTGACAATGGTTGGCAAACTGCTCCGCCGGCCACGCATCGATGAAGTGCCGCAGCTCATCAATGTTCTAAAAGGAGAAATGAGCTTGATCGGCCCACGGCCGGAGCGGCCTTACTTTGTCAACAAGTTCAAGCGAGACATCCCGTTCTACACGCGGCGACTCAAGGTGAAACCGGGCATCACTGGCTGGGCGCAAATCAAGGGCGGATACGATACATCCATTGAAAATGTAAGAACCAAGTTGCAGTACGACTTGTTTTATATCGAGAACATGTCGCTTAGAATGGATTTGAAAGTCATCCTGAATACGATTTATGTCATGCTGAGCGGGAAAGGACAGTAGGCAACGCTGACCTTCTTTAGAAGGTTTGCCTTTCGAGGGTCCTTTGGCACAATGCATGTGCCGCAATCCCCCTGCTGGTCGTAGAGCAGCAACTTTTGGAGCCAGCCCCGCGGGAAAATCATTGCAAAGGTCATTCATTCCCTTGAAGCCCTGAAAAGGCCGGTCACAAAGTCGTTGATTTTGTGCCTAATTCTTCTACCTTCGTAGAATTCCAGCTAAGACAATTAACCAGTAAGATTTAAGACTTCACAAAAAGGACCACGACGGAATCCTAAATGCTCGATCTGAAATTTATTCGCGAAAACACCAACCTGGTAAAGCAGGCGGTTCAGAACAAGCGGGAAAAGGTTGACATAGACAAACTGATCGCCCTCGACAGCCAGCGGCGCGAGCTGTTGCAGAAAGTTGAAAAGCTGAAGCAGGAGCGCAACACGGCGTCGCAAGCGATTGCCAAGCAAAAGAAGGAGGGCAAGTCCGCAGACGCTGACATCGCCAACATGCAGCAAGTATCCAACGAGATCAAGAATCTCGACAACCAAGTCAAAGAGGTTGAGTCGGCGGCAGAAGAGGTTCAGCAGTGGATTCCGAACATGCCACACCCATCGACGCCGGTGGGCGTTGGTGAGCAGGACAATGTAGAAGTGAAAAAGTGGGGCCGCCTGCCCGAGATGGACTTCCAGCCGAAGCCGCACTGGGAATTGGCGGAGAATCTTGGCATCATCGACTTTGCGCGCGGCGCCAAAGTCTCCGGCGCTTTTTTTGTGAATTATGTCGGGCTGGGCGCAAAGCTGGAGCGCTCGCTCATCAATTTCATGCTCGATTTACACGTGGAAAAACACGGCTACACAGAAGTTTTTCCACCATTTCTTGTCAACCGGACAACCATGTTTGCCACGGGTCAGCTCCCCAAGCTGGAGGAAGACATGTACCACACGCAGGTTGACGACCTTTTTCTCATTCCTACGGCAGAAGTGCCGGTCACCAACCTGCACCGGGATGAGAATCTGGAAGAGCGCGACCTGCCCATCAAGTACACGGCGTACACACCCTGCTTTCGCCGGGAGGCCGGCTCCTATGGCAAAGACACGCGCGGGCTGGTGCGCATTCACCAGTTCGACAAAGTGGAAATGGTGAAATTCGTCAAACCCGGCACCTCCTACGACGAGCTCGAAACACTGCTGGCGGAAGCGGAAGACGTGCTGCAGCTTCTGGAGCTGCCCTACCGGGTGATCGAGCTGTGCACAGCCGACCTCAGTTTCGCCGCTGCCAAATGCTACGATATCGAAGTCTGGGCTGCCGGCGCGCAGAAGTGGCTGGAGGTTTCCTCCTGCAGCACCTTCGAAACCTTTCAGGCGCGGCGCGCCAACATTCGCTACCGCAATGAAAGCACCGGCAAACTGGAGTTTGTGCATACGCTGAACGGCTCCGGGCTGGCCTTGCCCCGTACGGTGATCGCGATTCTGGAAAACTACCAGACCGATGAAGGCACGGTAATGGTGCCAGAGGTATTGCGGAGATATTTTGGTAGAGATGTCATCAAATAGTCAACAAATGCAAAAGCGCAAACAACGAGAGCGCGCTTTCCACAACAAGAGTTTCGCCGAAGGAACGCGAGTTAAAACACACAAATACTATCTTGTGTCAAAGCAGGATACCGAGTTTTATGACCAACTTTCTAAAAACAAACGCAGAGGGCAAAAGCGTCCTGGAGTATGGCTGCGGCACAGGGAGTTTAATTAATCTATTGCTGGGAGCACGGGCCCAAAAGACAACGGGCATCGACATATCCGAAGTTGCCATCGGACAAGCAAAGCAGAAGTATGAAAAGGAAGTCGCCACTGGCAAAGTTTCCTTTCAGGTCATGGATGCCGAGGCACTCGAATTTGCTGATAGCACGTTCGACCTTATCTGCGGGAAATCTATTCTGCATCATCTCGACTTGATGAACACCCGCTTTTACAGCCGGACATGCACTTGGCCTCGAAATATTTTCAACAAGTTGAATTGCATTATTTTCGACTAACTTCAATATTCGCCATACCTTTTAGAAAGTTTGGCTTTTTTAGTCCGCTTTTACAAAGGTTGGATGCCTTTGACCAATTTTTGTTCAGACGCGCTGCTTTCATTCGAAAATTTGCCTGGATTGCTATTATGATTCTATCGAAGCCGAGAAACACGAACGCATGACGGAAAAAGAATTCCTAAACAGACTGGCCAATGGCAGTCAAGACGTGGTTCAGGAGTTCCTGGACCTGCTGAATGAGCACGGAATCGACTGCTGCCTTGTGGGTGGGTTAGCCCGGTCAACGCATACATGGAACCTGTTGTGAGTCTCGATCTCGACCTGGTGGTGGCCACCCAGGCACTTGACAAAATATGCAAAGCAGCAGAAAAAGTGTTTGAGATAAAGATATTCCCGCACAGCATAAACCTGAAGAGTCCCAAATCTGATTTGCGAATCCAATTGCAGACGGACGCGTGCTACCAGGCTTTTGTTAAATCCACCAGCGTCAGTAAAGTGATGGGATACGATATGAAGGTCGCCAGAATCGAGCACGTGCTGCAAGGCAAAGTCTGGGCCTACTGCGATCTGAAACGCCGAAAAAGCAAACGACAAAAAGACCTGGCAGACATTAGTCGGATCATTGAGTCCTACCCTGAACTTGCCGGCGACCTGCCTGAGGAAATCAGACAAACAATTCTATGACAGGCCCCACCGAAAACGAACTGCGCCAGAGCATCCTGGAAATCGGCCGCCGCATGTACCAGCGCGGATTTGTGGCGGCTAACGACGGCAACATCAGCGCTCGCTTTAACGACGAGCGTATTCTTGCCACGCCTACCGGCTGTTCCAAGGGCTTTATGGATGCAGAAGAACTGCCGATGGTCGATCTGGATGGCAACGTCCTTTCCGGGGCCAAACCCTCGAGCGAGCTACCGCTGCATCTTTACATCTATCGTGAACGCCGGGACGTGAACGCGGTGGTGCACGCCCACCCGCCCTACGCCACCGGCTTCGCGACCGCCGGCCTGCCGCTGGACAAATGCGTGCTGGCGGAGATCATCGTGACCATCGGTTCTGTGCCGCTGGCGCAATATGGCACGCCGTCCACAGAAGAGCTGCCGAAGAGCCTCGCGCCGTACATCCACTCGTGCGATGCGTTTCTCCTTGCAAACCACGGTGTGGTCGCCGTTGGCAAGGACCTCACCGACGCTTATTTCAAGCTCGAAAGAGTTGAGCACTCCGCCCAGATCGTCTTCATCGCGCGGGCGCTGGGCGGCGAGCAGGTGCTTTCAAGAGAGGCAGTCAAAAAGCTCTATGACCTGCGCGAGCAATACGGCACCACCGACATCCCCAACCCCGGCTGCTATGTGGCGCAACCGAAAGAAGAGCCGGACACATGCGACTTCGACCACCCCGAACACGACACCGACTTCCCCGACGATTTTGACGAAATTGTAGAACGCGTCCTCGCCGCGGTCAAGAAATCCGGCACTTGAAAGCACCTACAGAAAACGGTTGATTCTTATGGAAACTGCTGGCTGGTTGTCAATCCTCCCTCCGGTCATCGCCATTGTGTTGGCGATCTGGACCAAACAAGTTTTCATCTCACTCTTCTTTGGCATCTGGCTGGGCTGGACGGTACTGGCCGGCGGCAACCCCCTTGCAGGGCTCGCCGACGCCCTTGAATCTTGCATTCGGGTGTTTGAAGATGGCGGCAACACCAAGGTCATCGCGTTCAGCGCCATGGTTGGCGCGCTCATCGCCTTCACGCAACGCTCCGGCGGTGTGGATGGGTTTGTAAATTGGGTTTCGGCCAAAGGTCTGGTACGCAGCCGTCGCAGCGCGGCCCTGATGGCCTACATCGTAGGCGTCGTTATTTTTGTCGAGTCCAGCATCACCTGCCTGGTTACCGGCTCGGTATCGCGGCCGCTGTTTGACCGGTTCAAAATCTCACGGGAAAAATTGGCGTACGTCTGCGATTCGACTTCCGCACCCATCTGTATTCTGATTCCGCTAAACGGCTGGGGCGCTTACATCATCGGGCTGCTGGCGGCACAAAACATCGACGCGCCTTTCGCCACGCTGCTCAAATCCATACCCTTCAACTTTTACCCGATTGCAGCGCTTGCCACGTTGTTGATAGTTATTCTCACAGGTAAGGACTTCGGCCCCATGGCCGCCGCTGAAAAGCGCGCCCGTGAACTCGGAGAAGTGCTGCGCGCAGGCGCCGAGCCGCTGGTTTCAACAGAAGTGCTCACTATCGAACCGAAACCCGGCGTCACGTCGAAAGCCATGAACATGCTCGTGCCCATTGCCGTCATGGTGCTGATGATGCCCGTTGGACTCCTCGTCACCGGCCAGGGCAATCTCATGACAGGCTCGGGCTCCACCTCTGTATTCTGGGCAGTCCTGGCCGCGATTGTGGTGGCGGGCATGCTTTACAAGGCCCAAAAAATCATGACATTGAGGGAGTTGGTAGATCTCTTTTTCAAAGGTCTGGGCGGGCTCATGCCGCTGGCGCTTCTGATGATGCTTGCATTCGCCATCGGCAACACCTGCAAGGAACTCGGCACCGGACCCTATGTTGCGGGCGTAACCAGTAACTGGCTGTCACCGGGGCTCGTGCCCGCAATTTTATTTCTGGTTTCCGGGTTTATCGCCTTCTCCACCGGCACTTCCTGGGGAACGTTCGCCATTATGATTCCCATTGGTATACCGATGGTGAGTTTGATGGGAGCCGATTTGTACCTCACGCTGGGAGCGCTCTTAAGTGGCGGGATATTCGGAGATCATTGTTCGCCGATATCAGACACGACGATCATTTCGTCGATGGCTTCTGCTTCGGACCACATCGACCATGTGAGGACGCAATTGCCATACGCATTACTTGCGGCGGCTTTTTCACTCACAGCCTATTTGATTCTCGGGCTGCTGTAGTTTCACGCCTTGTCGATGAGCCTTACCCTCTCATCCATGTATTTCAATCGATGGAACGGGTTGACGATGCTGGATGTCACATTTTGGATATGCGCAGTAACACGTTTCAAGTAGCGCATATACAAAACCAGGGGCACAGCAGTACTGGTGCTGAACGTTTCATCTTCACCCTTTATTAAGAGCAACACATATTTGTCACATGCCTTTTTGACCCGCGTCGTCTCGTCAATTATCCTCTCCGCTTGATCCTCGTCATTTTCTTGCAGCGCAGCGACCAGGTTTCCAAGGTTTTCAGAAACCGCGTTTTCCATCCATTTAAGATCATCTTCCCATTTCCCGGCGACAAGTCTCTTTGGGTGTTCCACGGCGAGTTCATAAATGTTTTTCGTGTAGTCCCCGATTCGTTCAATATCACTGATCACGCTCACGAGTGTGAGACCAACGCTAAGTTCATCCGCGCCAGAAACCGCAAGATGGGTCAAAACTTTCTTTCTTACGTCTTGCTCCAGCCTGTTAATTTCACGGTCGGTTTGATAGATGTCAATTTCAACCTCGGTTGTATCTTGCTGACGCAATGACTTCACTGATGCGTCAAACATTCTCTTGTCGATGGCGATCATCTCCAACGCCATCTCAATAGATTCTTGCAGCAAATTTTTTCGACTGAAAAT
>SMXE01000158.1 GCA_004357015.1 Caldithrix sp. | reverse complement strand
TGAAATAGCCTACCCATTCTCTTCTTTTCTCCTGCATCTTAATTTGTAGATCTCTGCAATATACGATTTCGTGTCATTACGCGGTCCGGCAACCGTCGGACGAGACACCTGAATGTGTACAAAGCCAGATTTCTCCCGGAATTTACCCTGTGCTTGTCGAAGGGGAAACGACAAAATTGGGCAGACATGACGAAGCTTCCTGCATTTTTGTAGTTGCAAATCGTCCAAAACTTGCTAAATTTGCAAACCAAATATGTATGGCTGAGACAAGCAAAATGAATCCGTTAGTCCCTAAGACAAAGAAAGAGCGTCTCGATTTTTCGAATTTCGATTTGCCCGTGCATGAACTGCGTTCGGGGTACAGGTCGGCCGTCTACTTCTGGCGCACGAAACGCATTCTGGAATATGACAATCTTAAGGCGCACATCACGCATCAAATCTTTCAGAAGAACGAACGTGTGCAGGTCTGCGGCGCCGACGAAGCGATTCAAATTTTGAGATGCGCCACGGGTTATTACGAGAATTACGGGCGGGCGCAGACGGTGTTCGACCGACTCCTTGGTCTCAAGAAGCAAGTGAATCGCCAGGTACAAACGCGCAACGAGCATGAGCTGCGCAGCCTCCTGGATGAGAGATTTGAGCTTTCTCTCGAGTTGGACAAACTCTGGATCGACAAGTTCGATGAAATCGACGTTTTCGCTCTGCACGACGGAGACGACCTGGCGGCATGGGAGACGGCCATGATTCTCCATGGCGACTATTCTTATTTTTCCCATCTCGAATCGGTCTATCTCGGTGTGTTGGCGCGCAGAACCAAAATCTGCACCAACTCGCACGCGGTGGTGGAGGCTGCTCAAGGCAAGCCGGTTCTTTTCTTTACCGACCGCTTCGACCATTTCTGGCTGCAAGATGGCGACGGCTACGCGGCGCACCTCGGTGGCATGAGCGCAGTTGCGTCTAACGCTATGGCGTCATGGTACGGCGAAAAGGGGATGGGCACCTTGCCGCACGCCATGATTGTCGCCTACGGCGGTGACTCCGTACTGGCGGTAGAAAAATTCAATCATCACTTCCCGGAAGTCAATGCCATCGCGCTGGTAGATTTCGATAACGATTGTGTGACCACGGCGTTGAAGTGTGCGCACCAGCTTGGCGACAGGCTCTGGGGTGTGCGGCTGGACACGGCGAGTAACCTGGTCGATCGCTCGTTGCAGAAGAAAGATTCCGCCAACGACGAATTGGCGGGTGTCTCACCGCTGCTGGTGGAAGCAGTCCGCACCGCGCTGGACAAGGAGGGCTTTGGTCATGTAAAGATCATCGCGTCAGGCGGGTTTCGTCCGGAGAGAATTCGCAAATTTGAAAAGCTCGATGTCCCTGTGGATATTTACGCCGTTGGTAGTTGGATTCTGTCGGGGCAGTACGATTTTACCGCGGACGCGGTCAGGCTGAATGGAGAGAATTTGGCAAAAGTCGGCCGCGAGTACAAACCGAATGACAGACTCGAAAAAGTCGTTTAGCATGAACAATCTCACCGCAAAAGAACTGTCGGACCTGGTCAAGTTAGTCTTTGCGCCACGCAGCGAGGATAGGAACGTGCTGCTCCTCACTGACGTGCCCAACCAATCGGTGCAAGATATTGACGCATGGCGGGACCGGCGGCGAATTGCACAGGAGTGGCTGACGTTGTTTTCGGATATTTGCGACAGCCTGGGTTTTGAAAAAATTGAACTGGCGTATTTTGAGAACAGTGGTAGTGACAACGCGAATTTTCCGCAGCATGCGTTTTTCTGGCGCGGCGCCGCGGAGGATGCGAATTTTTCTCTGCTGCAACAGGAGGGGCAAAGGTTTGATCTGGAGACAAAGCTATCTGAAACACAGATCATCTTTGCGCCGACGCATTTTTCGGCTACCGCACCGCTCAAATTACTGGCAAAGCAACTCGGCTTTCGCGCCGCCTCCATGCCCGGATTCAGCCGCGCCATGATCCCGGCGCTCAGCATCAATTATGAGCAGGTTCACGACCGCGTGATGAAAATCAAGACGCGACTCGACGAGGCCACCGGCATCGAAATGGTGTTTGAGGTGGATAACACAACCTACGACTTTTTCGTCGATATCCGGCACCGCAGCGGGCACGCCAGCAGCGGCCTGATTCGCGAGCCGGGCACGGCCTGGAATCTGCCGAGCGGCGAGTCTTTTATTGTGCCCTACGAAGGCGAACTCGCAGAGGCCAGCAAAACCGAGGGACTGCTGCCCGTTCAGTTTGCCCATGAGCTTGTGCTGTACCGCATCTCAGCCAACCGCGCCGTGGCTGTGGAAAGCGTTGGCGCACAGGCTGAGATTGAACGACAAAAATTGCGCGATGAACCGGCCTACGGCAATATCGCGGAGATCGGATTTGGCGTTTTGGAGCCGTTTGGCATCAAACCGGTGGGCGTGGTTTTGTTGGACGAGAAGCTAAGCCTGCACATCGCCTTCGGTCGCAGCGATCATTTCGGCGGCGCCACCTCCCCTGACGAGTTTCGAGATCCGAAGAATGTCGTGCACATCGACCGCATCTATTTGCGGGAACTTCAAGACCGGATTGTTGTGAAAACACTTTTTTTCGCCAACCCGGATGGGCGGAGAGAGTTGATCATGGCAGATTCGAAGTACACTATTTAGCCGAATGATTCATCCTGCCTCTGTTTGAATATCCAGCCGAATGACATGTACTAGACCGTGGGGCTTAAACAGCTATCATAGCCATTCTTGCTGCGGAGCTCGCTGATAAAGTGTTTTTTGAGTCGATATCGCAGGGTCTCACGGCTGATTCTCAAAAGCCGGGACGCCATGCTCAGGTTTCCTTTGGCCATTTTCATCGCTTTTTCAATAGCCACTCTTTCAAGCTCGACCAAAGAAATGCCTTGCGGTGGGATCTCGATTTCAACCTTGTCGGTGTATTTTACTTTGGCAGGATAATTCTGGATAATGTGTCCCGACCCAAGCTCCAAATCTTCAACGGTGATTTTGGTTGTGGTGCCGAGCAAAACAGCTCGCTCTATAGAATTTTTCAGCTCGCGGACATTCCCGGGCCAGGGGTACTCGAGAAGTAGCGCTCTTGCGTCATCAGTGAACCCTGTGACACTGCGGTTGTGGCCATGATTAAACAGCCTGAGAAAATGTTTTGCCAACAGAATAATATCCTGGCCGCGTTCTCTCAAAGTCGGGGCGTGAATGGTCACAACATTTAACCGATAGAAAAGGTCTTCACGAAATCTTCCTTTTCTAACCAGGCCAACCAGGTCTCTGTTTGTGGCAGTGATGATGCGCATGGTTACGGAGATGTTCTCAGTTCCGCCAATCCGGCGGAATCGTTTTTCCTCCAACGCTTTCACCAGTTTGACTTGCAAGCGGAGGTTTAAGTCGCCGATCTCATCGATAAAGAAGGTGCCGCCGTCGGCAATTTCAATCAGTCCTTTTTTGGTGTGTTTGGCATCTGTAAAAGCTCCTGGTTCGTAACCGAAAAGCTCCGTTTCAAGCAGATTTTCAGGGAGGGCAGTACAATTGATTTCGACAAATGGCTTATCGGCGCACGCACCGCTTTTATGAATTGCCCGCGCGATTAATTCCTTTCCCGTTCCGCTGTCCCCTAGAATCAAGACTGTCGCGCTTGGGCTCGTCGATACTTTCTCGATGGTAGAATAAATCGCTTTCATTGGGCTGCTTTTGCCAATGATATCGCAGCACCAAGCTAACTTACGACCTGACTTTTTCTTCACATTTCTCAACTGTAGACGCCCAGACAATCATCGAATTGGTTGTTATCGTAATGCAAATATCGACAATTGTCCCCAATTGTTTAGATTTTGTGACGTCCTACGACGCTGTCTGGATGGAGTATTCTAAGCAAAACGCAGGAAAGCACTTTTGGTGAGACCCCGGTGGCCAAAGAGTGCGCAAAACAGGTTGGTTACTTCGTACCTGAAGAGTCAAAAACTGTCAATTTTTGGCAGGATATACTCTTCATTACCGCAGTTATATCCGATAAGAGATGCAGTCGAGTTGAAGGTCATTTTATGTATATCTTTAGGCTGTTGTCGTGCTGTACTCCATGATGCATGCGTGTAAAAAAATCGTCATCTACCATGAGTTCATCAGACAGAATCTCCAGGAAACTGTCCCAATCGGGAATATTGCTATTGATCGTAACTCCTTCGTCACGCGAATAGTAACGAATCAATCCCGCTATTTCGCGGGCATAGCGCTTAGCTTGTGGTAGCAGCCGGATTCTATCGGTCGTGAAAAGCCTGGAACTGTCCAGGCCGATTAGCAGGCCACCATCAAGAAGGATATAGAATGCTGGCACGGAAAAAGAACTACCGGGAAAGGTCTTTTTGTTGCCGGCTTTGTCAACAGCAATGAAATTGTAAGCGTAATTTTCTCCGGCAATGAGTGGGTCGCCGCTGTTGCTTTTCCCATCCCAGGCGATTTCTGCCGGTGGATTCCCTTCGCCGGCGATGGTTCGGAACAGCCCACCGTTACTTGCGGTTATGTTCAGTTGCCACCTGGATACCTGCTCAAATTGTGTGTGGAAAACTTTCACCGGGGCCGGTTGAATCACTGCCAACTCCGGCGATGACAGTTGCAAAGGCAACTCGTTGTTTAAATGAGATCCGTCCGGGTTTTGTATCGCGTCAATACTGTTCCACCCCAAAGACAAATCGATGTTTACAACTTCGGAGAAGTCGAGCTCCATGTCGAAGGGCAGTTTTTCCTCTTCATGCTGCGCTTCAAATTTTTCATGGATCACAACGTCGTTTAGAACGTTGCTGCTATCTGCGCTTTCTTGCTGTGCCACGACGCTGAGTGGCAACATTAGCGTGGCGACATAGACGAATCTTCGTTTCATGTTTTCACCCCGTTAGTCAATCCGAAATTGAAAAGTGATAGTGCCCGTTTGAGTTCTTTCAGACGAGTGCGTAAGAGGGACAAAAAGCCAATTTCCGAGCGTTTGAATGACCTGATTATCCCATTCCTTAGAACCGCTGGTACGCACAACGGCGATATTTTCCTTCACACGCCCATCCTGCATCACCGTAAACTGCAAGGAAATAGCTGCACCAACGCCTTTTCGTTTAGCCCAGAGCGGGAATCGGGGAATGACTTTTTTCCTGATTCTTCTCCGGGCCAAAGGCCCGGTGATGGACGTGTTGGACTCCATCGCTGCCGGCTCTATTGCTCTGTTTTTTCCAGCGAGAACAGGCAATCCGACTGCACTCTCCGAGGCAACCATCTCGACAATTCGGCCTTTGGGATTCAGCGCTATCTGCGCATGGGGTTGACCCTGGCTTCTGAAAGAAACCATTTGTGCTGTTCCAGGTCGTTCGAGCCTTTCTTGCTTGCCCAGAGAGATTGCGGCCACAGGATTGCTCAGCGTTCTGGCATTTCGACTCCCTCTGGCGGGCGACACCCTAATGATGTCGCTGCCATCCGGTCTTGCCATGGCGATGGCGGAATGACTTCCGAGGCTGATTGGGGCTTGCAGGCGCAGAATGGCGCCATTAACAGGCGAGTCACCAGCTTGCTCCAACTGCCGTCGGGCAATTACCGTTCCCTTAGCCGGTTCAACCGACTTAGTCACCAAACCCCTACTGCTTTCTTTTTTCACAGATAGCATTTCCGGTTCGGGTTCGGTTTTCCGGACTGGTGCTTCACTGAGGTCTACGAAAGTGATCTCGCGTATTTCAAGAACAGCACGATGATCGAAACTCGTGAGTAGCGAGTAACCACCGAGGATGGCCACGTGCAGAATCGTGGACATGAAGACAGCTAAGACATAACGCAGAGGAGACGAACGGAAAAGGCGAATGGCCGTTTTCTCGTTGAGTATCTCGAGTGCCGACAAAATGCGCCGCATGTTGAAATTTAATAAATGAATGTTTTTCATAACGTTGGTCTACTCTCTACATTTTTTTGCACTCTTGTCAGTCGCGCAAGGGGCCTCACGTATGTATCAATGGGCTAAAGGCTCACCCGTCTTCTTTGCTCTGTAGCAAGTGCAATTTTGCTTGCACCCGCATTCTTGATCTGACTCAAAATATGAAGGATGCGTTTGTGCCGGACGTCTTTATCCGCCCGGATAACCACCAGCCGGTCCGGGTGCTTCTTCAACTCGCGTTGCAATCTGGATTCGAACTGATTGTTGCGAACCCAATCCTCATTTATCGCCAATCGCAAATCCGAAGTGAGGGAAATGGTTATGTTCGTTTGTGACTTAGCTGCAACCGTCGCCGCCTTTGGCAGTCGAATATCCGTATCGATTGGAGCCATGTTCAAGGGTGATGTGACAATAAAGACGATCACCAGGATGAGTGCCACGCCAACAAGTGGCGTCATATCGATTTTACAGATGGGCTGATTCATAACCTTCTACCTTTGCACACAGATTGAAGTAACTTCAGTTTCGCCTGACGATGGACAGGCTCAGGGCGCCACATTGTCTGGCTTCGTCCATGATGGCGATGACCTGATCGTAAAAAACCTCACCTTCGGCACTGATCAGCACCTGCTTGCTGTGGCTGGCGGCCAGAAGGTTGCGGAGTGAATCGCCAAACGCAGCCACGTGCATGCTGCTGCCGTTCAGCAACAATGACCCATCGGATTTCAGGTAAATTTCGGCCTTCAGGTCAGTGGCGTCATCATCATGTTTCGCCTGTTCGAGCGATGGCGTTGACACCCTTATGCCCGATTGCAAAACAAAAGGTGAAGCGACCATGAAGATGATTACGAGCGTCAAACAGACATCAACCAATGACGTCAGGTTGATTTCCGTCAGGCCGCGTTTCTGATTTTGAGCGTTTGCTTTCATTTATTCTCCGGAGAATCAATATTAAAGAGATGCGTGAATGACGAGAAAAGGCTGTTTTCGTTCAGAACCGCTATCTGGCGGCCGCATTAAGAAAAACAGTCACCTTTTTGCTCACCGATTCAATGTCGGACATAGTGCTGTTGACCTGCCGCAGAAAGAAATTGTAGAAGACAACCGCCGGCACCGCGACCACCAACCCTGCCGCAGTTGTGAGCAGGGCCTCGGCAATGCCGGCAGAGATGACCGCCGGACCGGCCGAACCGTTCATGGCCATCGCATGAAACGCTCGAATGATGCCGATGACGGTGCCAAAAAGTCCGATCAAAGGCGAGATATTTGCCAGCGTTCCGAGGATATTCAGATTTTTTTCCAGCTTGGCGCGTTCTTCCATGGCGACTGCATCCATGATTTCTTCTGAGCCCCTGGGATCGTTGTTCCGCTCTTCCAGGCCGGCACGAATGACATTCGCCAAAGACGAAACAGATGCGGCGCATACGGAAATCGCTGCCTCCAGGCCGCCGCGCTGTACGGCATCGCGAATTTGTTTAAAAAAATGGTCAGAATTTACAGCCGTGCGTTTCAAATAAAACCAACGTTCGAAAATAAATGTCACTGCGATCACTGAGCATCCCATAAGGATGACCAGGACAAAACTGGATTTGAGCGTTTCGAATAAGTTGAACTCCATTTTGGATCTCCGTCCCTTTTGTTTGGTTCATACTGTAGGTGATTTTACTTAATGCGAAAGCATTGGCGTTAAGGCATTGATTCTTTCCTGAGCGGCTGAAACCCACATTTCTTCGGGAGCACTTTCCGCCAAGAGTTGGTAGGTGGCAACAGCGCGCGGCCAATCCTGTTCGGTTTCATAAATTGCGGCTAGTTCAGAAATTGCACTCAGTCGATAGTAGTCGTCCCGTGCTCCTTTGCGAATGGCGTCATTGAACGCTTGTCTTGCCGGCTGCCATCTCTGCATCTCGCGATAAATTGACCCGAGCCGATAAGATGCCTCGGTGGCAATTTCGCTATCATCCGCTGACTGCAAGTCGCGGAGGATGTACAGGGCTGGGTCCCTAAGGCCCAACTCAGCTTTGATTCTCGCCACCTGCAATTTTACTCGCTTCGCATCAACTGCTCCGGAATTTTCGCCAAGGTATGCATCCAGATAACTTAGCGCCCGTTCTTTTTCACCCAGACGGTCGAAGCACCAACCCAGATTTTGCAGCGCCGGACGATAGAAGGATGTGCCGGCAAAATCCTGAACGATCCGGTTAAAGTAGTCACTGGCGCTCAGGTAGCTTTCGAGGTTGAAATATCCCGCACCCAACTCGAACAGGACTGCAGGAATTTCCTGACTGTCCGGAAAGTATTTGAGGTATCGCAAGAACTCCTCGTTTGCTGACGGAAAGTCCTCCTTTGAAGCGTAGGCCCGGGCCAACGCCAACTGCGCATCCCTGGCATAGGAAGTGCCCGGATAGAGGGTAAGAATTTCCTTGAAGGCAGTGATGGCCTTGGGTTGGCGGTCCAATTCCAGATAATTTTGCGCCAGCCGGAAACGCGCGTCTGCAGCCAGCATGCCATCCGGGGATTGCCGAATCAGCTTTTCAAATGCCTCTGAAGCTTGTTCTGCCTGGCCCAGTTGATAGTAGCACAACTGGATGCCTTCGAGAGCATCCGTTGCGGTCTCGGCTTCAGGGTACAATTCAATATATTTCCTGAAAACCGGTATCGCCTCGTTGTACCTGCCAGCGTTGAAATCGCACTGCCCCAATCGCAACATGCCTACCGCAGCCAGGGAATGGCTCCCGTAGTTGTTCCGCAGAGACAGGAAGGCGGATTTCGCTTCATCAAAGTGATT
>SMXE01000157.1 GCA_004357015.1 Caldithrix sp. | reverse complement strand
CTGCCTGAGATGAGGCCGGTTCCACCCGCTCTTTTATTAACCACGGCAGTATAAACGGCATCGGCCAGGTCGGATTTACCTGAGGAGGCACCGCCTGAATTTATCAGGCCTGCCCTACCGTTGTAGCAATTTAATACCTGGTAACGCGTCAGATCGATTGGGTGGTCGGATGAGAGTTTTTCGTACACCAGCGGATGCGTTTTGCCAAAGTTGATGGCGGTGTAGCCGCCATTGTGCGTCGGCTGCTTCTGCTTTATGATGTCCGCCTGGATGGTCACGCCGAGGTGGTTGGCCTGGCCGGTGAGGTCGGCCGCATCGTGGTAGTCTATGCCGTCTTTATTGAAGCCGGAGTTGCGCAGGTAGCACCAGAGTACCGTGAACATGCCGAGTTGATGTGCGCGCTCAAACGCTTCGGAAATCTCCAGGATCTGCCGTCTTGACTCCGGTGAGCCAAAGTAAATGGTCGCGCCCACGGCTGCCGCGCCCATATCGAAGGCCTGTTCGACGTTACCAAACAGGGTTTGGTCATGGATGTTGGGATAGGTTAGGAGTTCGTTATGGTTGATCTTGACGATAAACGGAATTTTGTGCGCGTATTTGCGCGACACCAGTCCGAGCACGCCAAACGTGGAAGCGACCGCGTTGCAGCCACCCTCGATGGCAAGCTTGACGATGTTTTCCGGGTCGAAGTAGATCGGGTTGGGTGCGAAAGACGCGCCAGCCGCGTGCTCGATGCCCTGGTCTACCGGCAGAATCGAGAGGTAGCCTGTGCCGGCCAGGCGGCCATGATCAAATGTCGCCTGCAAGTTGCGCAAAACCTGATTCGAGCGATCGGAATGCACAAAAATTCGGTCAATATAATCCGGACCCGGAAGATGAAGCTGGTCTTTGGGGACGGTGTTGCTTTTGTGATCAAGGAGCGATTTTGCTTCATCACCGAGTAAATCGATGACGTTGTTGTAGTCAGCCATGTTTTATGGTCTCCGTTTTTGGGTTGATTCAGCCGATGCCTGGCCTAACCTCATGCTTTCCTGCCGCGGCCCAGCCGCACTGTCAAAGGTGAAAAGTGAGACGTGAAACGCAGATCAGAAATTGGTTGGTTTACAAAAAATATTATACTAAATATTCGGCCTACTTGTCAAGAAAAATGACTGTCTTGTAAAGATATTTAGACTTCTCAAAGCTACATTTCACACAAGTGTAAATTTGAAATACGCGCTTGGCAAGAAGGTATTTTCGGTCAAACACTTAGGTAAGGATATTCCAAAAGGATGATCCCGGTCAAAGATCGGCGTGTCTAACTTTCGCTTTTTTATACAGTTCAATGTATCGTTTTGCCGATGCCTGCCAGGAGAAATCCTGCCTCATACCCCGCTGCATGATCTCGTGCCATGTCTGCTTGTTTTGAAAAAGGTCGCGCGCGCGCAGGATGGTCAGATAGAGGGCATGTGGCGTGAAGTCGTTGAAGGCGAGGCCGTTGCCCTCGCCGTAGTATTCGTGGTAGTCCTTTACGGTATCTGCCAGCCCGCCGGTCTTGCGCACGATGGGTACGGTGCCGTAATTCAGGCTGTACATCTGGTTCAGCCCGCACGGCTCGTACAGTGAAGGCATCAGGAACATATCGGCGCCGGCCGTGATCAGGTGTGCCAGCTCGTTGTCGTAGCCAATACAAGCGGAGAATTTATCTTTGTAAGTCAGCGCCGCCCACTTCAGAAAATCTTCGAGTTCCTTTTCGCCGCTGCCGAGCGCAACGATTTGCAGCGGCAGTTGCATGACCTCGTGAATGATCGGCTGCAAGAGTTCAATGCCCTTCTGTTTTGTCAGGCGTGTGACGATGCCGAGTACCGCAACGTCTTCATCGAACGGCAGTTTGGCTTGCTCCAGCAAGGCTTGTTTGTTTTTTTTCTTACGCGCCAGGCTGCGCGCGGAGTAGCGATGCGGAATCAGTTTGTCTTTCTGCGGATTCCAAACTTCGGTGTCGATGCCGTTCAGAATGCCGGAGAGGTCTGAACTTCTGGCCGCGAGTACGCCTTCCATGCCAGCGCCATAAGCTGCCGTTTGGATTTCATGAGCGTAAGTTTCACTCACCGTCGAGATGATCTCCGAATACATGATGCCGGTCTTGAGAAAGCAAAAGGAGTCATCAAATTCGAGCGGGCCACCGGGATAGTACTGGTCGTACGGCAGCCCGGCTTTACCGACAGATTCCCTTCCGAATCGTCCTTGATAGCCGATGTTGTGAATAGAGAGAATGCAGGCCGTGGCGCTAAATAAGTGGTCCCAATTATAATTCAGTTTCAGAAGCGCCGGCAGCAAACCAGTATGCCAATCGTTGCAGTGCACGATATCGGGCGCCCAGTTGTAGCGCTGTAAGATTTGAATGACAGTGTGCTGCAGCAGGATGAAGCGTTCGTCTTCATCCGGGTCGTTGGTGTACGGGTGCGGCCGGTGGTAGTAGTGCGGACAGTCGATGAAGTAGACAGCCACTTGTGACTGCGGCAACTTGCCGTACCAGATGTTCACGGCGACCAGTTGGCTTCCGATGCGCACCTGAATGTTGCGCAGTTCTTCCGCCAGGATGAGCTCGTGATCCAGCGTGCTGATGGAGCCGTACAAGGGCAGAAAGACTTTGACCTCACAGCCGGCTTGCGCCAGGGCCTTGGGCAGCGCACCCCCGACATCTGCCAGTCCACCGGTCTTGACATAGGGCACACACTCACTTGTGGCGAACGCGATTTTCATTTTCGATGTTAGTGGAAAATAGTTACCATTAGAATTTGGTGTCCAGAAAATGCGGCAGCATCTTGCGCCACGTCGGCCAGTCGTGCGTCATGTCGTGTCCCCACAAGTCGAGCTCATGCGGGATGTTTTTGGCGTGCAGAATGTCAGATAATTGTCGCGAGGCGTCCGGCGATTCGTAATCCCCCTGCCCGGAGACGATATAAATATGGTTTTTGCTGCGTAGCTTGTTCAGGATCTTTGTGTCAGTGAGATTTGGGAGATAGTCGATGGGCGAATTGAAATAACAGTTGTCGTCGTAGTAGCCTTTGGTGTAGGTCTTGAGGTCGTAGCAGCCGCTCATGGCGATGGTGCCGTCGAACAGGTCCGGCCGGCGGAAAAAATTATTGGCAGCGTGCAGCGCCCCCAGCGATGCGCCAGTAGTGATGATTGGAACCGTGCCTTCACAGTCGCTGATGATGAACGGCACGACTTCCTCGACAACATAATGGTTGAACTGCTGGTGGCGAGTGGCCTTGTCTTGCGGTTGCATCCAGTCGTTCAGCCAGCTCTCGCTGTTAATGCTATTAATGGAGAAAACCTTGCACTTGCCGTTTTCAATGTGCGGCGCAATGGCGTCGATCAGTTGAAATCGTTCGTACTCGAGGAAATCAGCAGCAGCGGTCGGAAACATGAGCAGCGCAAATCCCCAGTCGCCGTACACGGCTACTTCCATATCTTTGCCTAAATTAGAGCTCCACCATTTGTGAATTTCCCGTCGCATTCGGTTCTCTGTTTGTCGTTAAAATCATGTTTATGAAAATTAGCAGCCGCTTGCTTTGAGCAGGTAGGTTAATTTAGGGAATTGACTTACAAAAACAAGCGAAAATAGTGCGGGAGTGCGTGGGGTATCGGGGAGCCTTGTGATGACATTTAAATCCGGCGCTAAGAATCGTTGTTGATGTAGCCGTGATCATGGGCATATTTCAGCAGCGTTTTTTGCAACATCTTCCGGCCGCGGTGCAGTCGTGACATCACGGTGCCAATTGGTTTCTCGATGGCTTCCGCAATTTCTTTGTATCTCAGGCTTTCGACGTCGGCCAGAAGAACCACGAGGCGGTATTCATCGGGCAGCTTGTCGATGGCTGCGTTTATCTCGTCGTCGAACACGTCGCTGTAGTCATACTTGTTGTCGCTGTTGTCCAGCACATCCCAGAAACCGCTGTCTTTATCCTCCAGCTTGAAAGACACGTTGTCGATTTCCACCTTTGTCGGCTGCTTTTTGTCGCGGCGGTAAGTGTTGATAAAATTGTTGGTCAGAATTCGAAAAACCCAGGCCCTGAAATTCGTTCCCCGGTCAAATTTCTCAAAATAGCGGAAAGCTTTCAGTGCAGTTTCCTGCACCAGGTCTTCTGCATCCAGTTGATTGCGGGTCATTCGCAAGGCAAGAGAGTACAGGCCATTGAGCTGCTCGTCGAAGAGACCGTTGAATTCGGCTTCCGGGTTGCCGTGAGCGGATCTGAAGAACTTCATAGTGACCTCTATTATAAGGATAGAAAACACCAATTTCAAGCGGTAGCTGCAAGACCTTTGAAAAGAACGGATCTCAAAGAAGAAAGCTGTTGGGAATAGATCCGGGAATCGCCTTCCAGCAAGGCCAGCAGGTTCGCGCCCATTACGTTGCACAAAATGGTTCCCGTCACCGATTTCGTGTCAAGCTCATTTTGCTCATGGTTGTTTGAACCCTTTTTTAAGTAATACCGACCGGTCGGTATTGTCGTTCCAACAAAAAAAATGTTTGGTTAAAATTTATTCATAATTTTTGTTGTTAACTTCATAGTTCTTGCACGAATTTGTTATTCTCAAAGGTTTTGCTTTTGGCGGTTTTATTTTGTATAGTCGAGCGTTATGTCTCAGCTCATCATCGGCACTGCCGGACACATTGACCATGGCAAAACCGCACTGGTTAACGCTCTGACCGGCGTGGACACCGACAGCCTGAAAGAGGAAAAAGAGCGCGGTCTGACCATCGATCTGGGATTCGCGCATCTGGGTGAGTTGGCCACTATTATCGACGTGCCCGGCCACGAAAAGTTTATCCGCAACATGGTGGCCGGCGTCAGCACCATCGATCTGGTGCTGTTTGTGGTT
Organism: Caldithrix sp.; assembly: GCA_004357015.1. Taxonomy (GTDB): domain Bacteria; phylum Zhuqueibacterota; class Zhuqueibacteria; order Oceanimicrobiales; family Oceanimicrobiaceae; genus CR04bin15. Next base: position 3,959 of record SMXE01000157.1, on the reverse strand, counting down.
GCGGCGGATGACGGTGTGATGCCGCAAACACGCGAGCATCTCGATATTCTCAACCTCTTGCGAGTCAGACACGGCATCATTGTCATCACGAAAATTGATTTGGTGGATGAAGAATGGCTTGCTCTGGTAACCGAAGACGTTCGAGATTTGGTGCGGGATTCTTTCCTCGAGAATGCGCCCATTGATGCCGTTTCAACCATCAGCAATGCAGGAATTCCGGAACTGAAAGCGCGGGTGGAGGAAATGGCGCAAGAGATGAAGCAACGCGAGGAGGATGGCCTATTCTGGATGCCGGTTGACCGTGCCTTCACGATGAAGGGTTTTGGCACGGTGGTCACGGGCACAGTGCTTGCGGGCGCACTGAGAGTTGGCGAAAGCGTGGAGTTGCTGCCGCCGCAGCGCCTCATCCGTGTGCGCGGCCTGCAGAGTCACGGCAGAACGGTTGAATGTGTCTCGGCCGGTGATCGTGCGGCTATTAATTTGCAGTCTATCGAAAAAGATCAGGTTGGCCGCGGACAAGTAGTTGCTGCACCCAACTATTTTTCGTCTTCCAAGCGTTTTGATGCCCGTCTCAACCTGCTCAAGTCCGCGTCCCGGCCGCTAAGGACGCGCTCGCGGGTACGCGTGCACTTCGGGACCATGGAAGTGATGGCGCGTGTCTCGATTGTCAAAGAGTCGCAGGTTGAACCGGGCGAACACGCCTTCGCGCAACTCCATCTCGAACAGCCTGCGGTTGCCAGAAGGCTTGATCCGTTTGTTATCCGGCAGTATTCGCCCACAATTACGATTGGTGGCGGCGTGATTCTGAACGCAAATGCGCCACGGCGCAGGCTTTCGGACCCGGAAACGCTGAACGAATTGCAAGCGCTTGACAAGGAAGATCCGGCTGAAGCGCTGGAGAACGTTCTTCTGGCCGGCGGTTCCAGGCTGTTTACGCTGGAGCAGCTCATCTCGGAAATTGCGGCGGCGCCGGAGTTTGTAAAAGAGACTGTGGCAGCATGGCAAGAGAACGGCAAGGCCGTCGTTCTAAAAAAGGGCGGCAAAGCAGCGGTCATTCACCGGCTGAATTTCGAGAAGGTGCAGGCCGCATTTCTGGACGCCATCGCCGCGTTTCACAACGCCCATCCGACCCGACCCGGTGTGTCTAAGGTTGAGCTCCGCATGCCGGCCAAGAGCAAGATCGCTCCGGAATTGCTGGACCTGATTATTCCGGCTCTCAAACAGCAGGGTCTGATAAAAGAGCGGTCTGGTCTGCTCAGTCTCACTGAGTATAAAATCGAGCTGTCCCAGAAACTGCTGACGCTCAAGGCGCAAATCGCAGAACTTCTCGAACGGGAGAGGTTTACGACCTCATCTCCAGCCGAGATGGCCATGCGGTTTTCAGTCAAACCCGAGACCTTGGCGGAAGTTTTGGGGGTCATGATGGCAAGCCATGAAGTTGTGCGCGCTGAGGGAGATATCTATTTTCACCCGCAGGCTGTGGCTGAGGTACGGGATAAACTCGTCGCATTCTTGCAACAGCACGGAGAGATCTCCATCAGCCAGTTCAAAGACTTGCTGGGTGGCGCCAGCCGAAAGTATGCCATGCCGCTCATCAACCATTTTGACAGTCTGCGTGTCACGCAACGCGAGGGTGACGTTCGTGTTCTGGCGTCGGGATAGCTTGCCAGTTGCGCAGCGGCGATGCTGATATTTCTTCATTTTGCCGCCATTGGCGTACATATTAAGTTAAGTGGGGGTAACAGGCGTGAGGAGAAGCCAATATGTGGAAACCGATCAAAGCTTATGCGTTACTCTGGAATTCCCAGAGGCAAAGAGGAATTGTCAAACTCATCCTGGAGGATGGCAGCGAATTCAAGGTCAAGGTCAAGTCCTGCAGTGAGCTTGATGCGATTGGTAATATTTTGCGCAATGAAAGCCCGTTGAGTTTTAACATTAGGTCGGGCTCCATAGCGACCGGATGGGAGGCTGTGCTGGACGACGACCTGGAAACACAGGAAGAAATAAAGTCCGCCGTGAAGTAGGATTTTTACAGCATGGTTCTCCCAATATTTGCACCTGACAAGAGCTTGACGGGTTGCCCCGATCAGCAATAATTCGTAAACCCTGGCGCGGCCAGCCCGCATGAAGTCGAACGATTTTTCGGCTTGCAGAGATTGTGCTCCTGCAATGCGGAGTAATGGACTCATAGACCCTTCTGATAAACTGCGCATATGCTGTGACTCTTGTGTTCCAATAATGCATTAATTCAACACTCCAGTAATCCGGGTGTGGTTCCATCGCGTGTCCGCCTCTTGCCAGTCTCAGCGGTTGGGTTTCTGAGACTGCCAGAAAACTCTTCCCTCATTTGCTTCCAAAACTCGTGCCGATACTGTTCCAAGAAACGGATATTGCAAATTTACAATAAAAACTTTATCTTTGCAGCCAAGTCGAGCATCGATTAGTCTATACATCGGTCGGATCAGACACTGAATATGCGTATCGAACCGGCGGCGGCGAAGTCGCAAGTCGAATCAATTTCAAACCAGGAAGGGAAACATTATGAAATCATCAGTACCGCTAACGGCTGTGCTCTTTTTGTTGGTTTTCAGTGCAATGGTCTCGGCCCAGGAGGCTGACACGACGTTCGGCTGGAAGAAGCAAGCCGTCGCTAGCCTGAACCTGACGCAGGCGAGTTTCAGCAACTGGAAACAGGGCGGTGATAATTCATTGGCATGGCAGGTCAAACTGGCAACGCGGTTTGACCTCAATGAGGAAAAATGGAATTGGACCAACACGAGCAAGTTTGAATTAGGATTTGCAAAAGTGGCCGGGGCCGAGGCGCGCAAAAGCACTGATGCGCTCGAAATCGAAAGTGTTTTGGTGCGGAAGTTGGGTACGTTGCTTAATCCCTTCGTCGCTGCTACCGCCAAAACGCAGTTCGTTTCAGGCTTCGACTTTGACGATGACAACGACACCAAAACCAAAGTCTCCAAATTTCTCGACCCCGGCTATTTTACACAAAGCATTGGGCTTGACTATAAGCCAAACGAGACCTTCAGGACGAGAATGGGATTTACCATCAAAGAAACGGTGACCAGCGAGTTTTCTGTTCCTTACGCAGACGATCCGGACACGGAAAAACTTGAGAAAATCAGGGTCGAGCCGGGGATTTCTTCGGTCTCGAATTTTTCGCGTCAGTTCCACGAAAACGTCCTGCTCGTTTCCAAGCTGGACATTTTCACCGACCTTGAAGCCTTCGATCGCATCGATGTGACCTGGGAAAATCAGCTCACCCTGAAGGTGACGAAGTACATCAACGTCAACATTACGGTTGACCTGCTGTACGATAAAGACATCACCAGTGACGCTCAGTTGAAGGAAGTTCTGGGGGTCGGGTTTACGTACACACTGCTTTGAAGATGACTGAAGTGTTGCGCGCAAGCATATAGTTTATTAAATTGTAAGTGAAATCAACACCCCGGGAATGCATGGGTGCCTGGTGGCCTCCGCGGTCTTCAAAACATGGGAGAAAACATGATAAGACATTGTTTTTTATAGATATAAAAGTTTTAGAAGACGCTGAAATCAAGCCATTTCTTAGTCCTTGTTTTGTCTGTGGTTGTCCATGTTTGTCCGTGCATGTCAATTATTGATTTGCGCCATATTTACGCCAAATATAGATAGAACCAGTGATACTTACTATTAATCAACCGAGCAGCCAGAACCTGCCTGAATTTACATGGGGGGATACGGAAATGTGAAAAAGTTTTTTTCGCATTAGATGTTGAATCATCCTGCGATGAACCGTGCCGTGCGGACCCGCATGCGTGGTGGTGTGGGGAGCGGGGGAGAAAGACCCCCGCTTACCCGATTATGTTTGCTCTTTATATTCTCTAAAGCCAGCCAGCAAATCAGCAAACGACTTCGGTTCATATTTCTTGAAGCTTTCCTCGTCAACGTACACGAAATCATACGTT
>SMXE01000156.1 GCA_004357015.1 Caldithrix sp. | reverse complement strand
CTGAAGGATCTAGATTCTTCGTGTTAGCCTGCCCTTGGGCATAGCAAGAGTTCAGAACGACGTATCAACAGTCATCCCGAGCAATGCCGAGGTATCTTAAGGGGCTAACTACCGGCTAATTCGTACGCTACCCGCCTGCATCGCCTTTTCAGTTTCCTCAGCGGTTGCCCAGTTAAAGTCGCCGGGGAAGGTGTGTGCAAGCGCGGAGTATCCGCCTGCGAAATCCACTGCCTCTTGTGGTGATTTGCCGTTGAGTAAACTATAGATCAGCCCCGAAGCGAAACTATCACCGCCTCCGACGCGGTCAACAAGCTCCAAATTTTCGTAGATGCGCGATAGATAAAACTCGTTACCGTCGAATAGGAGTGTTCGCCAATCGTTTAGCCAGCCTGTTTTGGCATCGCGTAGCGTCGTGCCAATCATTTCAACGCTCGGATACTGCGCTGCAACCCGACGCGCCACCTCTTTGTAGCTGTCCGGATCGAGCTTACTATAGCCTTCCGTCGCACCTTCCGCTTTGAATCCAAGCGACTTCTCAAAATCCTCCTCGTTGCCGATTAGCACACAGACGTGAGGCACCATTTCACGATTGACTGCCTGTGCCTGCTCTGCGCTCCACAACTTTGAGCGAAAATTCAGATCATAGCTGGTTTTTACATCGGCCGCTCTGGCGGCTTGCAACGCTTCTTTCGCCACAGCGGCTGTCGATTCCGACAAAGCCGGCGTGATACCGCTTAAATGGAACCATCGCGCATTCTCAAAAATCGCCGCCCAATCAATTTCGCCAGGCTGTATTTTTGAGATTGCCGTATGCCCTCGGTCATAAGTAACGCTGCTCGGACGCGGACCGGCACCAAGTTCAAGATGATAAAACCCGTTGCGCTCGAATCCAACGCCATCGAATGGAACCCAGACGATATTGGACATATCGACGCCCAATTCTTGGCCTTTGTTACGAATGAATCGTCCTGACCAGTTGTCAACGAGCCGGGAGAGCCACGCCGAGCGTAATCCGAGTTGCGCTGCATTGACGGCGACATTCAATTCCGCACCACCGGCACTTAGCGATAAAGACGATGATTGTTCAAGACGCATGAATTCTGGAGAGGTCAACCTCACCATTGCTTCGCCAAATGTAACTAGGTCGTACATCAGTTTTCTACCTCCTCATGATATGCAATGTGTGTTACGTCAAAGGATGTTCCCCGCTTTCTGCTTCCTTCTCTCTATCCCCTAATACGCCTTCTCCTTCTGTCTTGGCGTGATATTCATGATATAGTTTATCAATACAGTTTCCGCAAAAGCAGTAAACCCTGCTATATTCTCCAACCTCTTTTTCAAGCAACTCGTCTGTTGGAAATTCCTCATGACAAAGCGAGCATACTTCAAGAAGCGGTTGTTTTTGTTCTTCACCATTCCGCTTAGAGACGATTTGTAAAATAAGCCATACAGCAACAGGGATGAAAAAAATAAAAATATAAAATAGCATAGCGGGTTATTCCACCAATCTCAAAGCGTGTGTGAGGCAGTAAGAGCCTTTTCAAGGTTGATTGTTCAGAAAGTCGCATCAAAAATGGGAGAACGCAGGTCAAAAATGACGAGGTTTAAGTAAGCGATTTGAAACAGAAAAAGGTTACCGCTATGGACGACGTTGATTCCTGAATCTGCGCTCAAGTCAACACTATAACCCAAACGGCAATAGCAGGTCAAGATAAATTCTTGATCGTTGCTTAATGACTGTCCTTTTGGTATAATACCAATCATTCACTTGAAATGTCTATTTTTGGAGTGCGAAAACTCTGTTTTCGCCGCAACGGAGGTTATCTATGAAATTGGGTTTTCTCTCAAAAATTTTTGAAGGGGTCGTTGGTATCGAAAGGACTTATAATCACTGTGACAAAGCAATCAAACAGTTACAGGGCTACAACAAGAAGATCGCAGAGATGCGTGAGAACAATCAAGATGCGAGTCATTTTCCGGCGGATAAAAAAGCTGAACTTGACGAGATTGTCAACCGCGCCTTAGACAGTGCCAAACGTTTGCTCAGTAAAGAATCGCAGCGTAATTGGACAGGCGTTTTCAGGGAAATGCACAAGAATCTGGCGACAATCTACTTTGAACTGGAGGAGTACGATAAAGCCCGCGAAGAGTGCGAACATTTGGGAAAATATGGCGAAGTTGGTCGTATCGACGCAGAGGAAATTTTACAGCAACTTAACGAGAAAACGGGCGGTCCCCCTGAAGAGGCTGTCGAGGCCGCTGCATCGGTGTAAAGAAAGATGCACTTTCTGAATCCATCGGCTTTTTATCTCGCTGCACTCATTCCAATCGTAGCATTGCTACACTTTCTCAAGCTTCGTCGCCAACGCCACGTTGTTCCTAGCGTGATGCTTTGGCTTCAAGCCATTGAGGACATGAAAGCCAATGTGCCCTTCCAGCGTTTACGCAACTCCCTTTTACTTTTCCTACAAACGCTTTTCTTAATCATTGTCATTGCCACTGTTGCCCGTCCTGCGTTACGTCAACCCGGTTTTTTGAGAGGACAATCGGTTCTCATCATCGATAATTCTGCCAGCATGCAATCCACAGAACTCGGCAAAAGTCGGCTTGATGCGGCGAAGGCGGAGGCGTTGAAGCTTATTGAGCGGCTCCATCCGGGCGGGCAGATGATGATTATCGATACGTCACATCCACCTCGACATATCCGCCAAGCATTCACAGCTGATAAAGAGAAGCTTCGCCGTGCAGTGGAGAAGCTGCCTGCACAACATACATCGCCGGAACTCAGGGCGATTTTTGATTCGTTACAGCTCTACGCAAACACACCGAACACGCAAATTTTCTTCATCAGCGACAACTTTGAAGATGTGCCTGCGTCCGCGAGTCACATCGACAAAATCCGCGTTGGGGAGCGTGGCGATAACGTCGGTATCGTGCAGTTCAGCGTCACACACGAACTGAATGAATATCAAGTGCTCGTGGGCGTGCAGAACTTCGGGAATGCCGAGAAGACGGTTCAGATATGGTTGGAATTTGAAGAAGGAAATTCGTTTGATGACGAAACAATCGTCCTTGCAGCGGGGGAGACGCAGTCGCTTGTGTTTCCTTTTTCGGATGAAGGGATTGACGGACAGGTCATCAGTGCACGCCTTGTAGAGGACGACCTCGCCCTCGATAACGTGGCTTCGGCAATTTTACATCCCCCCTCGAAATTGCGAGTTTTACTTGTCAGTGACCGAAAGCAGACGTTGCTGACACACATGTTGAAGGCAATTCCAAACGTCGAACTCTTACAGATTCAAACTGAGGATTATCACGGATTGACGGATCGAGATATCCTCATCTTCGATCAGTTTGTCCCTGAACCTCTTCCCGACGGAAATGTCATTTTCTTGAATCCGGCTGATGGGTTGCCTTTTATGTCGGCGCAAAAAAATGAGCAACCGATTCGAGTAATCGACCAAAAGCAAGTTGACTCTGTGATGTCGGGCATCTCGCTAATCGATCTACGTGTCAAAGAATCGTTGAGCGTTGAATTACCGATATGGGGTATATCGCTCGTTGAAACCACAGGGGCACCGTTGATCTGGCTCGGTAGGCAGGGCGATCAGAAGGTAGTCGTCTTCGCGTTCGATCCATTCGATCTGCGGATTTCGCAGTTTGCGCTCTCCATCCCTGCGGCTCCCATTCTCATGTCTCAATGTCTCGAATGGCTTGGGTCGGGGACGGATGCAATCCAGCCGACTGTCGTTAAGGTGGGTGACCCCGTAAAGATTCGCCTTGACCACCCGGACCAGGTCGATCGAGTCACTGTCCAGTTACCTGGCGGGACGCGACTCGACTTGGTGGAACGAACGTCTCCAATTATTTTTGCGGAGACGACCCAGATCGGCGTCTACACTGTATTCGTCGATGAACAGCAATTCGGCAGATTCGCGGTTAATCTTCTCAATCCACAAGCGTCGAATCTCTCGCCTCCCCAATTAGAGCAAGAGGCAGTTTCAACGGCTCGCCCTGAAATTGAGCAGAAGCAACCGGATGAGCAGGAAGTGAATCGAGAGGTTTGGGGATATGTCGCCTTTTTCGCGTTGTTGTTACTGGCGGTAGAATGGTGGGTTTACCATCGGAACCTCTAATGTCAATACAACTCGACTTAACGTTATACGAATTTGCGTTTGAGATACGTTATACTAACCCGCGTTAATCGAAGTGACATCCCTGGAGTGCAAAAACTCTGTTTTTGCAGCGAAAACAGAGTTTTCGCACTCCAAATCAGATTACCCTTTTTATTGCAAATTGGTATTACTCTAAATCTAAGGAGATGAAATCATGGCAAATTATCGAGTTGGTTTAATCGGTTGCGGTGGGCGGCAGACTGCGCATGTCGCCGCTTTTCGCGATGTGAAAAACTGTGAAATTGTCGCTGCCGTCGATCTGGTGGAGGAAGCACGCCAGAACTTCGCGCAAAAGTACGAAATCCCTGCGACTTACGCATCAGTCGAAGAGATGGTTCAGGACGCCAGACCGGATATTGTTACCGTCGTGACTCGCCCCAAGTGGGCATATCAACCCGTCGCGGATGCCATTCAAGCCGGTGTGAAAGGAATTCTGATGGAGAAGCCTTTTGGGGTTGACATTGAGGATTCCAAAGAGATGCTCGAAACGGCGGAAGCTTCAGGCACAACGCTCCTGGTGAACCATCAATACCGTTTCTTTGACCTGACTGTGCGGATGCGCGAAATTGTACTCAGCGGCGAGCTTGGGGAAGTTGAATATCTCCGTGCGATTAGTGCCATCAAACTACATGGGCAAGGAACCCACATGATCGACTTTGTGCGATTTCTCTATGATGATCGCCCGTTTGCGTGGGCACTCGGAAATTTTGCGGGCAAGGAGACGTTCGACGCGAAACAGATCGGGCCAGATTTTGATGTCGGGGTAATTACTTTTGACAACGGCGTCCCCCTGTATGTCGAATCGGGACGTGGTTCTATGCGGGCGCCCTATCCTGATAACGGTTTGAATCTTTATGCAGATGTGGTCTGTACGAAAGGGCGTATCTGGTTTGGACTATCACATGGTCTGCGCATCTGGTGGCCAGACGGCCGTTACGAAGAGATTGCCGGTTCATGGCCCGAAATCAGTGAGCCAGCGCAGGTTCAACTCGTAGAAAGCCTGATAGACATGATGGAAAATGGGACGGAAAGTCGTTGCCATGCTCAAAAAGCCTACGCGACGCAGGAAGCGTTATGCGCGCTACTTGAATCGGCCTTGACGCATCAGAAGATTTCATTTCCCGTCAATATCGAGCCGGGTTTGATGGAACGTGTTCGAGCATGTGTCGGGGCGTAGCT
>SMXE01000155.1 GCA_004357015.1 Caldithrix sp. | reverse complement strand
CGATGATACCGCTGCGCTCAGCGTGCTTGAGATTCGCGCAAAATCACGGCGCTTGAAAGCAGAACACGGTCTGGGCATGGTGATCGTGGACTACCTGCAATTGGCAAAGGGTCCCGGTTCGGCTGAAAGCAGGCAAATTGAAATCTCCGCCATCTCGCAGTCGTTGAAAGCGCTGGCGAAAGAGCTGGAAATTCCCGTAGTGGCGTTATCTCAGTTGTCGCGCGCAGTGGAGTCCCGGGGGGGTGACCGCCGGCCAATCCTTTCCGATTTGCGGGAATCAGGCGCCATTGAGCAGGATGCCGATGTGGTGATGTTCATCTACCGCCCCGAACTTTATGGACCTGTTGAAGAAGAAGGCATCGCAGAAATTATTATCGCCAAGCAGCGAAACGGTCCTACCGGAACCGTGAAACTGAAATTCCACAAGAACTTTGTGCGTTTTGACAACTTGGAGAACGAGAAATTTCGGGTAGAGGAAGTTTACGCCGCAGAGCAGCCATTCTAAGTTATGGAAAACGGTTACAAAAAATCATTGTCGGATTTGCTCAGAAAGCATAAGAAAACCGTCACGTCGGTGGATGTCGACTTGGTGACGCGTGCTTTTGAGTTTAGTTGTGACGCGCATAAAGACCAATTGCGCAAGTCGGGAGCGCCGTATTTTGAGCATTGTTTTGAAGTGGCAAATATCCTGGTCGGTATGAAAATGGACTCCACGACAGTGGCGGGCGGCTTGCTGCACGACGTCGCCGAAGACACGGGTGTTACCATCGATGAGGTCAGTGAGCTTTTTGGCGACGAGGTGGCCTTGCTGGTTAACGGTGTCACCAAGATCAGCGAACTGAAATTCGAAAGCGTCGAACAGCGGCAGGCGGAAAACTTTCGCAAGATGATCGTTTCGATGGTGAAGGATATCCGCGTGATCATGATCAAATTCGCAGACCGTCTTCACAACATGAGAACGCTCGAATATCTCCCGGTCAAGAAACAGAAAAGGATTGCCCTCGAAACCCGGGATGTTTATGCACCTCTGGCGCACCGACTCGGGATCGCCAAGATCAAGTGGGAATTGGAAGATCTAATTCTGAAAACGCTGGATCCGGACTCTTATTGGGACCTCGTTCACAAGGTTTCCAACAAACGGGAGGAGCGAGAACGCTACATCCGCCGGATCACATACCCCATACGCAAAGAATTGAAACGGGCCAATATCAAGGCCAGCATTACTGGCAGGCCAAAGCACTTTTATAGCATTTACGGCAAAATGAACCGCCGGCAGTTGCCTTTTGAACAGATTTATGATTTGCTCGCTATTCGCATCCTGGCCGAAAAAGTGGAGGAGTGCTATTTCGTGCTGGGTATCGTGCACAATCTTTATACGCCGGTTCAGGAGCGTTTTAAGGATTACATTGCCACACCGAAGTCGAATTTCTACCAGTCCCTGCACACGACGGTGATCGGACCAGACGGGAGGATGGTGGAGATTCAGATACGCACGCATGAGATGCACGCAACGGCAGAAGAAGGGATCGCCGCCCACTGGCTGTATAAAGAAGGCAGAAAAAAGGGTGATGAACTTGACAAACATCTAAACTGGCTGCGGCAAGTCCTGGAATGGCAGCAGGAGACCAAGGATGCGTCGGAGTTCATGGAAAACCTTCGCATCGAGCTTTTCCAGGATGAGGTGTTCGTCTTTACTCCAAATGGCGACTTGCTGAAACTACCAATGGGCTCAAGCCCGGTGGATTTTGCCTTTACCGTCCATACCGATGTCGGACTGCACTGCATCGGGGCCAAAGTCAATGGCCGAATCGTGCCGCTCAGTTACAAACTCAAGAGCGGAGATTCTGTTGAGATTTTAACTTCGCCCAACCAAAAACCCAACCCTGACTGGGTCAGGCTCGCTAAAACGAACAAGGCTCGTAGCAAGATCAAGCGCTGGCTGCGGGAGTCCTTCTACGACCAAAGTGTCAAGCTGGGAGAAGAGATCCTCTTCAAAGAGTTCAAGAAGTTTAATATGAAGCGATCCGAAATTGACCTTCATGAGATAGCCCAGACTTTCAATTACCAGAAAGCTGAGCAACTTTTCGCCAGTATCGGAAGCGGAGATACGTCGGTTCAAACCGTCATCAACCGCATCGCCCCGGAAAAAAAGATCGAAATCAAACAGGCGTCACTGTTCAAGAAGTTCATCAGTCGCGCCCGAGGCTCTGCAAGAGGCGTCAGGGTTCAGGGACTGGATAACCTCATGATTGCGTTCGGCAAATGCTGTCAACCGTTGCCGGGTGATAACATTTTGGGGTTTATCACCAAGGGGCGTGGTATTGTCATACACCGGAGTGACTGCAGGAATATTATTAGTCTGATCGAGAATTCCGAGCGAAAAATAGATGTGGAATGGGATGTCGATAAAGACAAACATTTCATGGTTCGTCTGCAATTGCTTGGTGAAGATCGTAAGAATTTCCTGCGTGACATTACTGACTCCATTTCGCAAACCGACACCAACATCGTTAGTGTCGAGATGAAAGCGGAGGATTCAATCGTAAGCAGCAACCTCATTCTTGAGCTTCGAAATTTGCAACATCTAACCCGTGTTATGAAAAGGATTAGCCAGGTGAAAGGGGTGATCAACGTAGAAAGGTTGAGCGGTAGCGGCGAAAAGATAGCAGACTAAATCAAATGCTTCATGTCTTCATTGGACAGGAGACAAAATGTCATTACAAGCCAGAGGAAAAATGGAATCATGTAAAAGAGGAGTGGAATAAATGAAGAAAACCATTACGAAAAAAGATGTCGCCAAACGAACTGCTAAGATTGTCGGTGAAAAAATTTATCTGGCCGAAAGGATCGTAGAGGGCGTTTTCATTTCATTGCGCGAGTTCATGGCAGAAGCTGATCCAGAGGTCAGAATCGAAATCCGGGATTTTGGTGTTTTTGAGGTGAAAACCACGAAACCTAAACCAAAAGCGCGGAACCCTAAGACCGGAGAGATCATCTACGTTCCGGCACGGCGTAAAACACATTTCAAGGCGGGTAAACTGCTGAAAGATGTTCTGAAAACGCCATTAGATCAGATCAACATCAAAGATGAGAACAACACCAAATAGGACAGCATAGGCCGGTTCTTATATACTGCCGCCTATTTGCATGTGGTTTTGAACGGCTTTATCTGCCCGGGCTGCTGAGATGTTGTGTCAGGGGAGACTATTGGCTATAGATTATGGGCAGAAACGGATCGGCGTTGCTGTGAGCGACCCGACATGTACGATTGCCCAAGGCCTGCCAACCATCGTTTACAAATCTCTTCCAGAGGCTCTCGAAAAAATAGACAAACTTGTTGAGGAGTATCAGATTCAGCTCGTTGTTGTGGGTATGCCGCTAACAATGAATGGAGAAGTAGGTTCGGCCGCTAGAAAAGTAGAGGTGTTTGTTGGATTTCTTAAGAAACGATATTCAGTGCCGGTAGTTTTATGGGACGAGCGACTTACAAGCGTGGTCGCGGCAAAAACCATCAGAGAGAGTGGCAAATCTCCGAGCAGAAACAAATCTAAGATTGATGAGCTTGCCGCAAGGCTCATTTTGCAAAATTACCTTGATGGCTTAACGTGAGTAACCAGATTATTTCTCCGGTGACAGACATTGTCACGGCCTGTGAGTCTGCCAATAGCGCTTGTGAAGTGGTGTTCGGATGAAAAACCGTAATGATGCATGCGCAAAATCAATTTGCTCGCTGAAGGAATTTTTCTACAAATCAGTGCCCTTCAGTCTAGGTTTGTTGCTCCCGGTTTTTCTTTTTGGACAGCAAGATCACTTTTTCACACTCAGCAACCTCAAGACAAGGCCACTCGCAATGGGCGGTGCGTTTATCTCGATGCAGGACGACATGGCTGCAATAAATTACAATCCGGCGGCATTTGATCTGTATGTGCCGGAGCGAGGCAAACATATTACCCTCTTTTTCAACCCTGTCTCAGCGGTAGTAGGCGCTGTTGAGAATAGTGATATCTACCAAGGTGACGGCGATTTTGTCGATGATGTACTTCTCTCGCTGAGTCTGTTGCTAAAGTCTGTTGCGTTGTCGTGGAATTCTGTTGATGTCGCGATACTTCTGGGGGAGGAAGGCCTTGATTTGCCACAAACCTTCCTTGACGAGAAACTGTTTGGCGTCTCCGGATTTCGCCAGAATCACACACATTCGTTCGTAGGCCGGTTGCGGCTGGCGGACAAGATATCGATCGGCGCCTCCGCGAACCTGCATTACCAGAGCGACGGCGACGAGCCGATGCAAAGAAGAAGCGACGTTGGGATAAACTATGGCATCTGGTTGAGGCCGGAGCCCGGCCTGCAGGTTGGCGTGTCACTTATAAATCTGCCCAATTCGATGAAGCAGTCCCGGATGCCGCTTGAACGAATTGTCGATGAATCCGTAAATGTTGGCATATCGTACGAGCTGCTGAACAGCAGGCTCTCTGTCGATGTGCGCAATATCGGAGAAGAGGAGGAGATGGCCGTTCGGGAAGTGCATATCGGATTCGAGCAGGTGGTGTGGTCACATGTGGCAATCCGTGCGGGCTGGTATAAAAAAAAGGAGAGCGAGCACGTTTACAGCGTCGGCCTTGGTCTGGCAGACGGCAATGCATTTGCGGGGCAGAATTTGTCTTTTGGCCACCGCAACTTCCTATTCAACTACGCCTTTGTTTATGAAAACAATGAGATTGTTGACAACCGGTGGCATTTTCTTTCTTTTTACTTGAGATTGTGACGTGAAAGCGCAGGATGTCCGGTGGGAACTTTGGATCACAATCAAAGTTAGTATGGAGTGGTTTCTTGGACACGCAAGGCTGTTGCTGCTAATCATCCCGTTTTTCGCAAGTGATGTTGCTGCTCAGCAGACGACAAATTATCAGCTTCTCGTTGCATTGACGGACAGTCTCCTGCATAACTTTGTTGTCGAGAATATTGCAGAGTTGGAGGGAGATATAGTAATCCGTTCCCTTGATTCGGATGGTCAGGTAAACTGGTTTTTCGAGGATCGGGTCATACAGCAACTTCAGCACACTGGGAAAACGGTTTATGTCGAGCGGCAGAATGCCAGTCCGCTTGTAAAAGTCAACGGGAACTGGACATGGTCCCTGGAATATAAGATTCTTCACCTCGGTATCAGGTACGAGGATGTTGGAGACACCGGAGACACGGCACTGGTCGGGCGGATTGGCCGTGCAGGATTTACATTACGGGTGATTGCGGAACGGTCAGGCAAGGTTGAATGGAGCGGTGAATTGAAGGGGGAAAAGAAAGACCATGTCACGAACAAGAATAGAGTTGAACTTGAGGACGAGACCATTCATTTTACCGTTGGAAAAGGCATAGCACCTCAGCGCCGGCTCGGGCTATTCAAACCCTTGCTCATTTCAGGAGCAGCCGGAGTGATCGTGTTTTTATTTTTTTCATTGCGAAGCCGATAATAACAGGCTTACGATTAAGGTATTTACGGGAATGAATCTGGAAAAGCGACTGCTGATTGTCAGCCTACTTGGTTTGATTGCGTGTAGTTCATACCATGTCAAACCAGATATTACGCCAGAGGAGCGCTTTGTACTTGCAAAAAGAATGTTCACCAACAATGATTATTTTGAAGCAAAGAGCCAATTCAAGATCCTGATTTTGAACAATCCTGGCGCCGTATTTAGTGATGAGGCACAGTACTTTCTTGGTGAGTGCCATTTTAACATGAAAGAATACATTCTTGCCACGGACGAATATGGCCGACTCGCCCGTCTCTACCCACGGAGCAAGTGGGTTGACGACGCATTGTTCAAAACAGCAATGTGCGACTTCAAGCTCTCTCCCAAATCAGCGCTTGACCAAACTTACACGTTTCGTGCTGTTGAGAATTTTCAACGCTTTCTCGAGGATTTTCCGGAAAGTGATTTGGTACCCGAAGCTGAGCGGCGGCTGAAAATATGCCGAACAAAGTTATCGAAGAAAGACTACAAGGCCGGCGAGCTTTACCGAAAAATGGGCGATTTCTATGGTGCGACGATTTATTTTGACAGCGTATTGAAGGACTACTACGACACCAAGTTTGCCGAACCTGCAATTTTCTGGAAAGGGGAATGTCTCTACAAATTGCAAAAGAATACTGAGGCGCGGCAAGCCTTTGAGGAGATGCGGAGAAGGTATCCAGACAGTGAATTCGCGGCAAGAGCAAAAAAGCGCCTTGAGGAAATCGACACTATCTTGATGAAAAGTAGCTCGGCCGACCGCATTGACCCTACCACGCGACAGACGACAAACTGACGAGTGGCTCCGTGAAGATTGGACTATACGGGGGAGCGTTCGACCCGATTCACAATGCCCACATGATCATCGCTCAATTTATCAAAGAAGAGCTTTCTTTAGAGAAAATCATCTTTATTCCCTCTGCATTGCCTCCGCATAAAAGTGTTTTCGCCGCTGCCGAGCGCCGATTGCTGATGGTGCAAGCGGCCATCGCATCGAATCCTGTTTTTGAATATTCAGAAATAGAAATTGAAAAAGGCGGTACAAGTTACAGCGTGGACACGATCGCTCAACTCAAGGAAATTTACAGACTGCCCCGTTCTTGCCTCTTCTGGATTATGGGCTCTGACAATTTTGCAGATTTCTCCAAATGGAAAGATCCGGATCTGATACTGGAGCTGTGCCACGTGGTTGTGTTTCCCAGGAGCACGATCGATTTTCACCGCTCTCCCGTTGAATACAGGAAAAAAGTTATCTATGTCAGCAATGCCCCTTTGATTGACATTTCATCAACGTTGGTCCGTTCACTCATCAGCGACGGACGGTCTATCTCGTATCTCGTACCACCCGCGGTTGAGGAAGTTATCAAGTCATCGAATCTTTATCGGTAAGCACTAAAAAGTCTTGCTTTTCAAGGCCGAATGCATTACTTTTGGGGTATTAATCGACATTTGTCAGCTTTAGATTTCGCGTTTCTTATTCAGCTCGGCATTTGTGGATTTTGGAGGATTCAATGCTCAGCAAAGGACTTAATCTTGGGCGTTTTCGCAAAAGTGATTTGAAGATGGATGACGGTTTTGACGACAGGAACGGTGCGTGGGATGATGATGATGATGATGATGATTTCGACGATGAGGATGAATTTGCCGCCGATTTCGATGATGATTTTGACGAGGAAGAAGAGGACGACTCAAGCGACTCAGATTGGACTGAAGAGGACTGGAACTAAACTCGCACAGCATGGTGCGGTGTGAACGAAAGAGAATACGCACGCCGCCCAATGGTCGGCGTTGGGG
>SMXE01000154.1 GCA_004357015.1 Caldithrix sp. | reverse complement strand
TTGAGCAAAGGTGTGGAAGTTCATTGTCTTCTGCGCGATAAAAAGGGCGGGGACGGCTGGCTGTCCGGCCGGAATTTCGTCCGCGTACCTGGCGATGTGACCGACCCGGATTCACTGGCTGGCGCCATGCGCGGCTTTGATCGCATCTACCATCTTGCCGGTTGCACCAAAGCCATAGACCAGGCGGAGTTTCAACGCACCAATGTTGACGGAACACAGAATTTGCTCGAGGCCGTCTGCAAGCAGAATGCGGACCTCAAGCGCTTTGTGCTGATCTCGAGCCTGGCCGCAGCAGGCCCCAGCTATGATGGCCAGCCGTTGAAAGAGAGCGACCCACCGCAGCCGGTTTCGAACTACGGCCGGAGCAAACTCGCGGCAGAACAAGTCGCACTGTCGTTCGCCGATAATATTCCTTTGACCATTGTTCGGCCTCCAAGTGTCTACGGCCCCCGGGACACTGACGTATTTACTTACTTCAAATACGCAACACAGGGTATTCGGCCGGTGCTCAGCGGCGGAGAAAGAACAGCTTCTTTCGCCTACGTGAAGGATTTGGCCGAGGGCATCATCCTCGCTGCAGAAAAAGAGGCCTCGGTGGGAAAGACGTACTATATTTGCGACGACACATACTACACGTGGGATGAGCTTGGGACGGCTATCGCCGAAGTGCTGGGCGTGAAGACGCGTCGAATCGTTTTGCCGCTGTTCCTGGCATTTGTGGTGGCAGCAGCGGCAGATTTGACGGCGCGGCTGGTTCGCCGGCCATCGATTCTCAATCTCGACAAATATCGGGAGCTGAAAATGCCGCACTGGATTTGTAGTAACGAGAAGGCCAAAATCGAACTGGACTTTTCTCCGAAGTTTGAATTAAGAAGGGGCTTGCAAGAGACGGCGGAATGGTATCTGAAGAATGGCTGGATTAAGATTTCCTGACGCAGCGGAGCCACAAAATGAGTCCGGTGCCTGACGAACAAATTCCAAGCGCCAAACAGCCAAATCACAAACCCCACCCCCCAAAAGTCTTGTCAAAAAATGATCCAATTTGACTTTTGAGGTACTAATCATCAAACATTCTGTAGAGCTTTTTCTCCAGATATTTTTGATAGTTTCTCGTGTAATCGTTTTTCCGGATGTCGTAGTCGTTGTCGCTTCTCGCAGCCACCAACGCCAGATAGCGTTTGGCATCCAGATAAGTGAAAAGTTTTTCGCGGGTAATGATGGGCCAGTAGAGATAAACTTTGTTCTTGCGGTTCTTGGAACTCAATTCGATCTTTGCGAAACCGAATAAGGTGAACTCATGTGAAGGTGATATTTTCTTTCGGTCCAGGAATCCCCGACCCACCATTTTCTCCATCACATTCTGCAACTGCTCCGCAAAAATTATGTTCGAGGTATCCAGTTGGGCGTAGATCTCACCGGGGGTGGCGTTTCCCTTCACCCACAGCACTTTCAGTACATCTATTTCCATATCGGTTGGCAGCGGCAGGTCCTGGACATCGCGTTTCCTGGAGGATTTCTTCAAACTTCGCACCAGACTTTCGATGGCAGCCGTGAGCGAGATTGTGGCAGGAACATCGTGATATCTGCGCTGAATGTCCCCGTCGATCAGATCGACCGGAGCCAGGTCCAATCCCTGCAACCCTTCCAGGTCGAGCACGAACGGCAGGGGCATGGCGTCTATTTTGAAGTCGAGGCCGGACACGCCCGAACCCGGCAGAACATCGATGGTATTCTCCAGAAGCTTGTACTTTTCGACCGCATAGCGTTTCTTCTCTGGCGTGTTGCCGGTCAAGATGTCCTGCGCCTTGTCGGGTGGCCGGGTCGTGCTGTCGTCATAGACTGTTTCCGACTGGCCGAAAACAGCGCTGGACGAAGGGGCGATCAAAATGGAGAGAATCAGGAGCAGGGAGGGAATAGGGGCTTTCATTCTGTTGTCATCGTCAGCTTCTGTCAGTTACTTCAACCCATTGCCATTCATCAATGTTCCTGACTTTCCTGGCCGGCCGTTGCGCTGGCAACCCGCGTTTTGTTAGAGCTTGAATTTAACAAATGCCTTGGTTATTTTGGAGGGTCTTGAGCTATCAGCTAGGAGCTTTGAGCTTTAAACTCATGGCTGACGACTGATAGTTTCTTTAACCTAAAATACGCGTTTAGCCATTAGCTATTGTCTGAACAGAAACTCGCTCACTAATGTCATTTCGGCGATCCCGGCTTACAACATGCCGGGACCAGCCTTTTGTGTCGCCAGACAGAGACATGCGGGAATGACCGGAAAAGGCTATTTTCGGTCATTCACTCTAAAAGCTAATTGCCGAAAACCAATCGCTCAATTTTGGTTTTGAAAAATAGGAACATGATTGGTAGTGCTATAACGGTGGCCAACTCGAAGGGCAGGAAAAATATGTCAACAGAACAGCAAACTCAAAGTGAAGGTTCCCGGTCAAAATACTTAACCTGGATCGGGTGGACCGCGCTCGTGCTTTTTGCCGCGATTTATGCCGTTGAGCTGTTTCACCACGGCGGGCCGCCGGTTACGATCACTTGGCTGAGAGACACTTTCGGGACCGGCGGATTGATCGTTGTGAACATTTTGATTGTTGTGGCTTTCCTGGCTTTGCTGCCATACCGCCGCTCAACTATCAGCACGTGGAAGTCGAAGGGTGCTTTCATCGCCTTTGTCATCGCCCTGATGACAGAGATGTTTGGCTGGCCCCTGGTGATCTTCCTGGTCTCGCCGCTGGTGGAGGTGCCCTCGTTGTGGGGCGTTTCCCGCAAGCTGTTTGGCCACGCCGGCCCCCTGATCGGTACCTGGATGAGCATGTTCGGCCTGCTGCTCATTGCGCTGGGATGGTATAAAATTCATGCGGCGCAAGGGCTGGTCACGCACGGCATTTACCGCTACATTCGCCATCCGCAATACACCGGCATGTTTCTCTTTACCCTCGGCTGGATTCTGCACTGGCCGTCCGTGATCACGCTGCTTCTCTGGCCGGTTCTGGTGACTGCCTACATCTGGCTTGCGAAGCGGGAAGAAGCGACTGTCATTGCTGAGTTCGGTGATGCCTACTTAGCCTACGCCGAAAAGACCCCTCGTTTCCTGCCAAGGATCTACCGCCGACCCGTAGTCTCGTAGGTGGGCTCGTTTTTTGGTCTCGGTAACTTTGCCTTTTATTTCGCCGGTTGACATTCTGGTAAAATCGCATCGTGTCCCCAGTCTCGTAATGGTTTCCTCGGTAAATATTGATCGAGGAAACCTTGTCGTTGAACCCGAGTTCGTCAACGAAGTTTCGAACGTCACTTCGAATCCAGCGGTACTGCCCACCGTAGTTGACATGCTGATATATATTGCAAATTGACTCACAAAGAAGATTTGGCGAACCTCGATATTATCTGGTTTCCTATATCACCCTTACTTAGAACACTGTACAAGTTTGATATTGACTGTCTTCGTAGATGTTCTGGATCCAGAGTCGAATCACTGTGGGCATTTGTTCGCTTTCAATCATTCTTAAATGCTTCATTTGACATACTTCACATGTACTCTCACCCATGTTACCGGAGGCAGAGCGTCCGAGACTGAGTTGCCCACGCAGAGCGGGGGAACGAGAGAGGATTGCCCTTATGGCGCTAAATCGTTCTTGCTGCCAGCTATCCTCAAAAACACGGCATGGATGGACTTATGAAAAAGCCGGTGGTAGAGCCGTATTGTCTCAAAAATAACTCTTGACTTTTTATCCACCATTGAATATATTGCTGCCGTCAAAATATTAGCACTCACTCTCAGAGAGTGCTAGCAGCAAAGATGGAGCGCTAAATAATAGTCGTTTTTTCAAAATAATAAGGAGGTCTACGCATGAATGTAAAGCCTTTGGCGGATCGCGTCATTGTGAAACCGCTCGATCCTGATGAGCAAAAAAAGGGAAGCATCATCATTCCAGACACTGCTAAAGAGAAACCTCAGGAAGGAGAGATTGTAGCAGCGGGCCCCGGCAAGGTAAATGACGCCGGGAATAAAGTTACAATGGAAGTCAAGAAAGGTGACAAAGTGCTTTATGGAAAGTACTCAGGCACTGAAGTCACGATTGACGGAGATGAATATCTTATTATGCGCGAAGGCGACGTCTTGGCGATCATATAATCTTCGATTTTGAACCGAAGTTAACTAACCCCAATCTATGGAGGTTTTGAAATATGTCAGCGAAACAAATATGTTTCAGTTCTGATGCACGCGCTGCCTTGAAGAGGGGTGTGGATCAGCTTGCTGAAGCTGTAAAAGTGACCCTGGGCCCGAAAGGCCGCAATGTTGTAATAGACAAGAAATTCGGTGCCCCAACCATCACCAAAGATGGTGTGACAGTAGCAAAAGAAATTGAGCTTGAGGACCCCCTTGAGAACATGGGCGCCCAGATGGTAAAAGAAGTTGCATCCAAGACCAGCGATGTAGCGGGCGACGGTACTACAACAGCTACCCTTCTGGCTCAGGCTATTTTCGGACATGGATTGAAGAGCGTCACTGCCGGTTCCAATCCGACACACCTGAAACGCGGCATCGACAAAGCGATAAGTTCAGTAGTCAGTGAACTGCAGAAACTCAGCCGCCCCGTATCCGGTAAAGACGAGATTGCCCAGATCGGCGCTATTTCGGCCAACAACGACATGAGCATCGGAAAGCAAATCTCTGAGGCCATGGAGAAAGTTGGCAAAGATGGCGTCATTACAGTCGAGGAAGCTAAGAGCACGGATTCTACGCTGGATATCGTGGAAGGCATGCAGTTCGATCGCGGTTACCTTTCACCTTATTTTGTGACCAATCCGGACTCCATGGAAGTGGAGCTGGAAGACCCGATGATTCTGATTCATGACAAGAAGATCAGTGTCATGAAAGACCTGCTCCCGGTTCTGGAGAAGGTCGCTCAGATGGGCAAGCCCCTCCTCATTATTGCTGAGGATGTGGACGGCGAGGCCCTGGCAACGCTTGTTGTCAATAAACTGCGCGGCACTTTGAAGGTTGCGGCAGTGAAGGCCCCTGGTTTTGGCGATCGTCGCAAAGCCATGCTCGATGACGTTGCTGTTCTCACTGGCGGCCGCGTGGTTTCAGAGGAAGCTGGCTTTAAACTGGAAAACGCAACCACTGCCGACCTCGGTACAGCGAAGAAGGTCACCATTGACAAGGATGACACGACCATTGTCGAAGGGGGTGGCACAACTGCCGATATCAAGGGTAGAATTGGCCAGATCAAGAAGCAAATCGATAACACAACGTCAGATTACGACAAAGAGAAGCTGCAGGAACGCCTGGCCAAGCTCGCTGGTGGGGTCGCAGTTCTCAAGGTCGGGGCGGCCACCGAAATCGAAATGAAGGAGAAGAAGGCTCGCGTTGAGGATGCGTTGCACGCGACACGCGCCGCCGTGGAAGAGGGCATTGTGCCGGGTGGTGGCGTTGCGTTTGTTCGCTGCATGGGCGCCCTTGACAGCATCAAATTCGAAGGCGATGAGAAGATAGGTGCGGACATTGTTCGCCGCGCTTTGGAGGAGCCACTGCGCCAGATTGTCAATAATGCTGGCCACGAAGGGGCCATCGTCGTGCAAAAAGTAAAAGAAAGCAAAGATGTCAATTTTGGCTTCAACGCTGAGACTGAAGAATACGGCGACATGGTTGAGGCTGGAGTCATCGATCCCACCAAAGTGACACGCATTGCCTTGGAGAACGCTGGCAGCGTTGCCGGGCTCTTGCTCATGATTGAAGCCACTATTGTTGAGAAGCCAGAGCCTGATAAGCCAATGCCTCCGATGCCTGGTGGCGGTGGCGGTGGTGGAATGGGCGGTATGTACTAATCTTTGCTGTACCCTTATCAGAAGCACCCAAAGGGCTGCTCGTCTTGCGACGGGCAGCCCTTTTTTGTCTTGACAAACGAATGCAATTTTGATATATTCGTTTGTTTCTGAAAATATAAGACTTGCATTCATTTATTTATTGATGGTTCCTGCCCGTACAGATCAATGAACCGTGATATTGTCCGACTAAGAAATATGACTTTTCACGCCTATCATGGCGTCTGGGATGAAGAAAAACAGATCGGACAACGCTTCGAAGTGGATCTTGAACTGAGGGTCGATGTGCGGCGCGCCGCCGAAACAGATAAGCTTAAAGACACAGTTGATTTGTACGCGGTTTTCGAGACTGTGGAGCAGGTCATCGTTGGGCAGAAGTACAATCTCGTTGAAACGATGGCGGAAAAAGTGGCTGACCGTGTGCTCCGCGACTTTTCGGTGAAAGAGATCCTGGTGCGGATACGCAAACCTCACGCACCCATCCGCGGTATTCAGGATGGAATTGAGGTTGAAATAACACGAACGGTTGACCCAGAGTAGATGAGAGAAGATAGGGTTTATCTTGGCTTGGGCTCAAACTTGGGTGACAGGTTAAGATATCTGGAACTTGCTGTTGAAAGGCTTGCGCGACTTCCCGTTACGAAAATCATAAAGTGGTCATCGGTTTATGAGTCAGAGCCTGTCGGATGTCTTGCTCAGGACAAGTTTCTGAACATGGCGGTGCGTGTTTCAACGGAGCTTACACCTGAAGAATTCTTACAGAAAAGCCAGAAGATCGAAAACAGTCTCGATAGGGCTCGCACGATACGTTGGGGACCGCGCACTATCGACATCGATTTGCTGTTTTGGGGACAGTCAGTGCTCAGAACGGATACTTTGCAGATTCCGCATCCGGAAGTTGACAAGCGAAATTTTGTCCTTTTGCCACTCGCCGAACTGGCTCCTGAGTTTACTGTGCCCGTGACGGAAGTGAGGGTAGAAGCTTTGTCGACCAGGAGTGGGGATGCATCACGGGTCGAATTGTTTCTTGCAGAAAAAGCGTTCGAATTTAACCGGGACAGAGGGTGATTCTTGCGACTTCAGTACATTGCAATCGAAGGTGTTATCGGCGCTGGCAAAACCAGTTTGGCCAGAAAACTGGCCGATCATTTTGGGGGGAGAGAGCTGCTCGAAAAGCAGGATGAGAACCCCTTCCTAAAAGATTTTTATCGTAGCCCGCAACAGTTTGCGTTCCCCTGTCAACTCTTTTTTTTGTTGAGCAGGTACCGTCAGCAACAGGAGGTCGCGCAGAGGGAGTTGTTTCACGACCTTCTGGTTGCAGATTACATCTTTGCCAAGGATCGTATTTTTGCCTCGATAACCCTCGAGGATCGAGAGCTCCTGTTGTATGACCGGATTGCTTCCATGCTCGAACGAGACATTCCAAAGCCTGATCTGTTGCTCTATTTACAATCGAGCACCGAACGCCTGATGGCGAATATCAGAAAGCGGAACAGAGATTATGAGCGCGGCATTGGCGAAGACTATCTTCGGGAACTGAACGAGGCCTACAATCAGTTTTTTTTTAATTATACGGATTCGCCGTTGCTGATCATCAATTCGACCGAAATCGACTTCGTGAACAAGGAGGAAGATTTTGAGGAGCTCGTCCGTCAGGCCATGAAGCCGATTTCAGGCACAGAATATTACTCACCCATGAGAAAGTAGCAAGGTGTCATGATTCGATTAGTCTTCTACGGCCTCGTGTTTTATTTTGCCTATAAGCTGGTGAGCCACGTACTTCGGTTGTTTGGCGGTGAAAAGCCGAGAGTAGAAGGCAAGCCAAAGAGTAAATCCTCACTGGATTTGAACCAAAACGATATTGAAGATGCCGATTATGAGGATATGAGCTGAGGTTATCTGTGAGCATATCCTCCGAGCCTTACCGTTGCCGCGTGTTTCTTAAAACCGGTTTTTGGGGCATCATGTTGTTCTCATGGCTTGTCGGCAGTTTTGTCGAATTGGGTGCACAGACGTACATACAGAAAAGCACAGGTCTTGCGATGCCAGACTTTGAGAGCGATTCGACGCGAACCGAAAGGCGGGCGGCCAAGTGTCCCAAAGGGGCGCTGCTGCGGTCGTTAGCGCTGCCTGGGTGGGGACAATTGTATAATGGTCAAATAATCAAAGCGTTCATTGTCATCGCCGGGCAGGGGACACTTGTTGGCTTTGCGATTTACTATCACAACAAACAAGAAGATGCTGGGAAGAGAGCAATCGAATTTTCTGGTCAGAGAGACTTCTATCTGGCGCAGGAAGATTTTTATCGGGACCGGCGAAACCTGATGTTCTGGTTAATGGGAGCATCCAAACTGCTTAGCATGCTCGACGCGTACATTGATGCCCACTTATACGATTTTGACGCCGGCCCGGACCTGGCGCTGCGGGTGGGGGCTTTGCCAGATGCATCTCAGCCGGTAGTGATGGGACTCTCCCTGCGCGCCCGATTTTGATATCGAGCCCCGGTGTTTGCGAAAAACCATATCTTTCAACAGATGGTCAAACTGAATCAGAAACGAGGGAGGACACTGAATGAACGCACCCGACAATGAGCGCGGAATTTGGTCATCGAAACTCGGCTTTATTATGGCCGGCGCAGGTTCGGCTGTCGGCCTGGGCAATATCTGGAGATTTCCAACCATTGCCGGGCAAAATGGCGGCGCTGCATTTGTTTTTGTTTACCTGTTAAGCGTTATACTGATCTGCCTCGCTGTGATGATTGCGGAGTTGGCGCTGGGACGGCACGCGCAAAGGAATCCCGTTGGCGTTTACAAAACGTTAGCGCCGGGGACAGCGTGGAAGTATCTCGGAATTCTCGGCGTTTTGACCGGGTGGGGTATTGCCTCATTCTACAGCGTTGTGGCCGGCTGGACCTTGGGATATGTTTTTAAAACCGCTGCCGGTGCGTTCATAAATCTCGGGCCGGATGAAATCGCAACGGTTTTTTCAGACTTCACAACCAATCCCGTCCTTTCCATTGGTTGCCATGCCATTTTTATGGGCCTCACGATGCTCATTCTCTACGGCGGTGTAAAGGGTGGCATTGAGCGCTGGTCAAAAATCCTGATGCCTTTGCTGCTCGTTATTCTGGTTCTTTTGGTTGTCCGCTCCGTTACTTTACCGGGCGCTGGGAAAGGATTGGCTTTTTATCTTAAGCCAAACTGGAGCGCCCTTACCGGCAAAAGTGTCGTGGCTGCAATGGGGCAAGCCTTATTTTCGCTCAGCTTGGGCATGGGCACCATGATCACGTATGGCAGCTATCTTTCAAGGAAAGACAATTTGATTTCCTCTGCCGGCTGGGTAGCTTCTTTGGACACCGGGATTGCCATCCTGGCCGGGTTCGCGATAATGCCCGCAATATTCGCATTTGACCTGGATCCCGCAGCGGGGGCTGGTTTGATATTCGTAGTGCTACCCAATATGTTCAACAAAATATTTTTGGGAAACCTATTTGGCACCGGTTTTTTTGTTTTGCTGTCGGTTGCGGCCGTGACTTCCTTGATCTCGATCGTGGAGGTTCCGGCGGCCTATTTTATTGACGAATGGAAAATGTCGAGGAAGAAGGCAGTTACGATTGCCGGCGGCGGCGCTTTTCTCGCTGGCATCCCTGCGGCCCTCAGCGGCAATTTCCTTGACTGGATGAATGTGATTTTCGGCCAGTACTCGCTTATCATCGGCTCGTTGGGTGTCGCCATCTTTGTCGGATGGCAGTGGGGCGCCTCAAAAGCTAACGCAGAAATCATGCAAGGCAATCCGAAATTTAGCGCAAGCACCGCCTATGCCTTTGCCATTCGTTTCATGGCGCCTGTTTCAATCACTGCGCTGTTGATTTGCTTAATTCTTTTTCCGGATGCGTTTTGAGCTTTAGCCGGATTCAGTTGAGAATTGGTTTAACCTGTTTTGTGTTGGGGTTATTGCTATCTGCATCTGCGGTTGCACAGGAAGTTGTGGCTGGCTCAGACTCTTTGGAACTAACCATGGAACCGGCTAAAGCGCGCGGCGCCGCAAGGGATAGCTGGCTGGGGAAGGACAAGTTTCAGCATTTCTTCGCCAGTGCGTTTCTGACCGGCGTCGGTTACTTTGTTGCACGAGAACCCTTTGAGCGGTCGCAGGAAACATCGACCTACTTAGGGGGCGGATTTGCGATTGGCATAGGTGCGGGCAAAGAAATTTATGATCTGAAAAGCCCAGAGGGACACGCCAGCGTTAAGGACTTCGTGGCGGACTTGTTGGGCGCCGGAGTGACTATTCTTATGATAAGCCTTTTCTAAACTCAGATGAAATTGACAGAAGAAATAGATAAACCAAAATCTAATTGCGGAATCGTTGCCGTTTATGGTCATCAGGACGCGTCGATATACGCGTACCAGGCGCTTTATGCCTTGCAGCACCGCGGGCAGGAGAGTTCCGGGATTGTGTCCAGTGACGGCGACAATGTTCATCGTCATGTGGGCATGGGGTTGGTAACGCAGGCGTTTGGTGATCTTTCGATCTTGAAGTCGCTCAAAGGGCCGCTGGCCATCGGGCACAACCGGTACTCGACCACTGGCTCGACCATGCTGTACAATGCCCAGCCGTTCCTTGTGAACTTCACAAAAGGTCCCCTGGCCATTTCGCACAATGGCAATTTTGTCAACTCGGGATCCGTGCGCGCAAAGCTGGCGGAAGAAGGCGCCATTTTTCAAACAACGTCGGACACGGAAGTGGCGCTGCATCTGATGGCGCGCTCAAAGGCGCAGGATGTGGCGGGTAAAATACGGGATGCGCTCGGCGTGATTAAGGGCGCGTATTCGCTGGTGCTCATCACCAAAGATCAGGTCTTCGGCGTACGCGATCCCCGCGGGTGGCGGCCGCTTTGTCTCGGCAAGAAGGAGGACGCGTATTTCATCGTCTCCGAATCGTGTGCGCTGGACCTTGTGGGTGCAGACTACGTTCGCGAAATCAGCCCGGGCGAGATTCTTGTGATCGACCGCAGCGGCCTCCACTCGCTCTGGCTGGAGGAGAAGGCGCCGAGAGCGGCCTGCATTTTCGAGCATGTATATTTTTCAAGGCCGGACAGCAAAATCTTTGATGAGAACGTGGACCGGGCGCGCCGCAAGCTGGGCAAGAATCTCGCGCACGAACACCCGGCAGACGCAGACATCGTGATTTCCGTGCCGGACTCCTCCAATACCGCTGCGCTTGGATATGCCAATCGTTCCGGTATTAAATTTGAAATTGGACTCATCCGGAATCACTACGTTGGCAGAACATTCATTCATCCGGAACAATCGGAACGCGACTTCAGTGTGCGCGTCAAGTTCAATCCTGTGGAGGGCGTGTTAAAGGGGAAGCGTGTTGTTGTTGTGGAAGACTCCATCGTGCGCGGCACCACGCTCAAGCACCTGACCAGGATGCTGCGCAAAGCGGGTGCAAAGGAGGTTCACGTCAGGGTCAGTTCGCCGCCCATCACATCGCCATGTTATTACGGCATGGATTTTCCAACCAAAGATGAGTTGATCGCCAGCAACAGAACGATAGAAGAGATCCGAGAGTTTCTGGCCGCCGACAGTCTCGGTTATCTCTCTCTCGAAGGCATGATCAAGGCGATTTCTGAGGGGGGTGGCTTCTGCACAGCGTGCTTTACCGGAGAATATCCCATTGCCCCGGAACAAGGCGCAGCCAAGTCGATCCA
>SMXE01000153.1 GCA_004357015.1 Caldithrix sp. | reverse complement strand
TTAGCCCAGGACGGTATGTGGGCTTTCCCAATAGTCATGACCATCAGAAACCGACTTTCTCAGAGAAAGTCGGTTTCTTGCATTTCAGGTTGATCGCCAAGATTCTGCGGAGGGCGACCCCGCAGGTGAGCCGCCGAACGGCGGCTGTTATGATCCATGCGCGCAGCGCCACCACTCGAGGAGGCGCCCGCAGCCCACGCAGGACACCGCAGGACGGCTTTGCCGGACGAGGAGGCCGGAGCCGGCCCTGAGGGATCGACGATCGTTGACTGATATTTGAGTCTGCCGGATAATTTCACTTCACCTGTGGCAAAAAAGCAACACATCCGGAATGTCCTTCACGCCAACTTCTTTTCTTCACCCGCTCTAATTCCTGCCGATAACCTACAATAAAACAACAAGGTAACTTCTTTCGCCGGAACGCGTGCCGTTTTGGCCCGATAGTTGAATGCCATCATGCCAGATTTTTGCCAGGCTGGTCAAAACTAATCAATTTACTTGAACAAAAGGAGTCTTGTCATGAGAAAAATCAAATCGAACATGTTAACGGTTGTTCTGTTTCTGGGGCTTGCCTTGCTTTATCAAATGGGTTGCTCCTCGTCGGACAATCCTGCCGGGCCGGACAACAACGGCGACAACAACACTGAGACCAAGAATGTGGAAACGGCCAGCCAGGCCAGTGTGGAAATCAACGCCACCATTTCCTCATTCAACCAGATCGCAGAGTTTGTGGGCGGGCCGAACGCCATAGCCGAGCTCGATATCCCTGACTTCGGAAATCCCTCGGTTGCAGCAAGATTTGGCAAGCGCATCAAAGCCAGGGCGTTGCGCTCCATCAAGAAGCGTCCCGATGTCTGGCAGCGGGCCGAACGCATGGCAGTGGCGGGCGATTCGGTGGTTTTCGATGTGACAGAACGCGATTCCGTGGAAGGCGTCACTTATCGCGTCAGCCTTATTTACAATCCCGAAACCGGACGGGCGCGATTCTTTGTCGTCGGGTTCGATTATGCCGAGCCCCATATTCTGGACTACGATTCCACCGAAGTCAGGGCTTACTTGAACGGCACCTTGCTGAATGATTCGGACGATGTCCTCATTTCGCTTGAGAATCTGAAACGTTTCAAGCCCGGCCAGTTGATCAAAGAGGAAAAGGGAAGTTTCATCCCCGATGCGCACGCTCCGGGCGCCGAACCGGATGGCGGTGTGCTGACCAACGACATTACCTATTCCAACTCCAGTTTTATCAGCAAAAGCAGCGCACGCTTTGAATACCATGAGGGCAGCGGCGGCAGCTATTCGAAGACGTCTGACTTCTCCGATGGCACCACGCACCATGAAGCCGCCACCTTCAATGCCGACGGCACGGGTACGTTTGAAGAGACCCGGCGCGACGGCACTGAAGTGTCTGGCACATTTGACAGCGCGGAAGAAGACGGCTCCGGCGGGTACACTTTGACCACAACGTTCCCGCCCGATCATGATCCGGCGTCAATCTCCGAATCCGGCCAGTTCACTTTTAATGTTGCGGACTCCACAATCAACGGCACTTTCGAGAAAGAAGTGACCAGACTTGATGGCACGAAGGAGAACGAGAGCGCGACCATCACGCAGAACCGGGTTGGAGACGTGCTGGTGACAACCATCAATGTAGAAAACGCAGACGGCAGCAGCGGTTTTCTGACCATTACGGAATCCCCGGACGTTGACAACGTCTCCGGCGAGTGGACAAATGCAGACGGAACCTTCGTCGTCTTCACGGCGCAGAACTACTCCGATGGCAGCTCGCATCTCGAGTTTCAACAATATGCCTCGGAGGAAGCGTTTGAAAACGGCGTTGATCCAATTCTCACAGGCGAGTTCGATTTCTATCCGGACGGCTCCGGCAAGGGCGTGATTACGGAGGGTGACGTGGTGTACGATGTCATCATAAACCCTGACGGCACGTGGGTCATTACCAAGCGTACCTGATGCGGTAACGCCGTGTGCGGGGCTGGGTTCATGGAAGCCAACCGGGCCATTCTTCTGAAAGGGTTCGGTTGGCTTCTTTTTGTTCACCCCTCGATACGTCCCACTGGAGCGCGGGACGACTCGGGATGCTATTTCCAACTCCCACCTTACGGAAAGGAGACAACAAATAGGTTCAATCTTTTTTACACTCTATGAAGAAAACCATTCGGCTTAACCGAAGACAAATGAAGTGACAGTCCAAACGAATTCACGACTTCTGACTTGCACTTTTCGCTACATCTCCTAAATTACCGATGATCATGAACATAGTGCCGCACATCAAACAATTCCTCTTTGTGAGCGCCGCCACATTGCAAACCTTATACAAGGGCAGAGCGCTGTCTATGCTTCTAATGTTTTGCGCTTGCTCCTGCGTGGTCATCCGCCCCCCTATTGCCTACTCCCAGGTGCAGAATCCTGCCCGGCAACTGACACTCGAGGGCATCGAGATCGTCGGCAACACAAAAACCAGCGCCAATGTCATTATTCGGCAGTTGACTGTGCGCCCCGGCGATACGTTCTCACCAAGCGAAGCGCCTGTGATTCTTGAAGCCAACCGCCGCCGCCTGGACAAGACCAACTTTTTTAAGGATGTGGATGTTTACACACGACCAGGCTCTGAGAAGGGCAAGGTCGTATTTATCATCGAAATCAAAGAGCGCCACTGGCCGTATTTTCAGTTTGAAGGGGGTCGGAGCGATCTAAACGGTTGGTATTTTGTGCCAGCCAGCTTGCGGTTTGATAATGCCTTTGGCGCCGGTAGCCGTTTCGGGCTCAAATTTCAAATTGGCGATCGCGTCAGCAAGCTTTCGCTCGGCTATCACAATAAGATTTTCAGCGATCGCGCATTTATCGATGTCGAATTGTTCGGGGGTGGCCAGGAATTTGTTCATTATTTTGGAGACGAAAAGTTTACTCAAGATGTGGATTCTGGCGGTTTGCGGTTGCGGCTGGGCGGCACGCAGGGTTTATTGAAACATGTTTTCATAGGTTATCGCGGTGAGGACTATAATCCGGACAATTTTGCAACCCGTGACACGGTTGAATTAGGCGCCGGCCAACTGCCCGCCAGCATTTCAGACAATCTGGAAAAGACCAAAGTGAGCGCTCTTACGTTCGGTTTGTACACGGACTCGAGAGACAATCCCGCCTACCCGCTCAAAGGATTCTGGGGCGCCGTCACCGGCGAGGTGGCCAACAGCGACCTCAACAGCGAGGCCGGTTTCCCCAAAGTCA
This sequence comes from Caldithrix sp., assembly GCA_004357015.1. Classification (GTDB taxonomy): domain Bacteria; phylum Zhuqueibacterota; class Zhuqueibacteria; order Oceanimicrobiales; family Oceanimicrobiaceae; genus CR04bin15. The sequence goes on along the minus strand of SMXE01000153.1, from coordinate 2,896 downwards.
CACTGGATGCACGATTCTTTCAGCGCGTTCTCAATAAGAGTGTTTTCGCACTGCACGTGAAAGGTGGATATACCACCGAAGATGCGCCGTTTTATGAACGTTTTTATCTCGGTGGCGCCAATTCCGTGCGCGGCTACGACGACCGTCGCCTGACGCCAGCGGGCTGGGGCACCAAGCTCATTCTCACTAACACCGAATTCAGATTCCCTCTTTCGAAAAATAACTTCCCTTATCATAAAACGACCGGCGTGCTGTTCTTTGATGCAGGCGGTATTTGGCTGCCGGGACAGGGCGTGAAACTCGACGATTTCTTTGCCTCTATGGGGTTTGGCATAAGAATCAAACTACCCGTTCTGGGCACCACGCGCTTCGACTTCGCGTTTCCGCTGAACAAGGTAGACGACAACGATTTTAAATTTCATATTTCGTTGGGACACACTTTTTGAGACCATTTGCTACTAAAGTATTCTTTTTGTTTCTTATATTGAATTTGCAGTCTCACCCACCAGTTGTGTTTGGCGGCGACGATCAGCAGATCCGCGTCGAGAACATGACGCCGCAGATCAGGAACGGCCGTCTTGTTGTGTCTGCAGACTTCAGAAATCTGTTTTCGACCCGAATCGTCGGGACCATACAGAGCGGTCTGCCTTCCATCGTTCAGATTGAAATCAAACTGCGGAACGCCAGTAACAAAACGGTGTTCCGGCGCCTCATCTCGCGCAGAATTTCATATGACATCTGGGAAGAACGTTACACCATTGCAGGCGACGACACGGTGCGGGTGCTGACAGATTTTCAAGCTGTCAAGGCGCAAAGCAGCCGTCTGGAAAAAGAAGCCATTACGCCTCCTGCGGCTCTGGACACAAGCCAGCCGTACACCATCGAGATTCGCGCCGGCATCGTCCCCATTTCCACAGCGCAGGCGGAAAAAGTCATGGACTGGCTGCTGGATCCAAATCAAACGGAGGAGTACCTGGCATCGGAAAATCGCGCCAGCGGTTTCGAGCTGAACCTGAACAAGCTGGTTTCGTTTTTCGTTAGCCGGAAGAAGTCCACCTACACATCGGGCTGGTACAAGTCGAACAAATTCAGGATTCGTGACCTGAAGCGCGAATGAAACGCATCCGTACGAAGCTCATCCTTTCTCTCCTGTTGATCACTTTTTTGCCTGTCTTTCCGGTGTACTATCTGGTGAAGAGCCTTTTGCAGCGCAGCCTGGAAGTCGGCTACAATGAGAATGTCGAAGGCGCTCTGCAGGCGGCGTCTGAACTTTCCCGCGAGCTTTATTCAAAATACAAGCAGGAAACTCTGCGCGTGACAAAAGACATCGCGGCAACGCCAGCGGTGGCGTTGGTTTATTCTGCAAAGTCTCAGGTTCCGGAGAGCTTGCTCACAAAGTTGAGCGCGCTTGGGGAGGCCAAACTCGACTTTTTCGATGCAGAGGGGGAGTTGGTGAACTCTGCGGCGACGGCTCTGGTCGGGACATTCCCGGCCCTTTACCAGAATGTCGTAAAACCGCTTGCCGCAGAGGACAGTGCCCACATGGTGGAAAGTGTCGGCGGCCCCGGTTTTGTGGTCGCATTCGCTCCCGTGCCGCAGGCCGGCTTTGTCTTGCTGACCAACCGCAGACCGGAGGCGTTCAGGCAAAGAGCCGAGCTGGTGGTGAAAGTTCACCAGATGTTCAAGACACTGGATTTTTTTGAAGGCGAACTCACCGAAGGTTTTGTGTTGTCATTTTTTGCTATTTATGTGCCCATTGCTTTGCTGTCCGTGGCGCTCGGCATTTATTTTTCCAGAAAGATAACTTCGCCTCTGCTGCAGCTCGCGGAAGGCACACGGGAGGTCGCCGCCGGGGACTGGGATTACCGTGTGGCAGTCACCACAAAAGATGAAATCGGCACACTTGGTGAGGCGTTTAACCAGATGATCAGCACCTTGAAAGAAAAGCAAGATCAGGTGATCTCGCTGGAAAAGATGGCGGTCTGGCGGGAAATTGCGCGCGTGCTGGCGCACGAAATCAAGAATCCGCTCACACCCATCCAACTCACTGTGCAGCAGATGAAGGACAAGTACGCCGGCGATGACCAGGAGTACCGGAAACTGCTGGAAGAATGCAGCGAGATCGTCTCCGATGAGATCGAAAACCTGCGAACCCTGGTGCGGGAGTTCTCCGAGTTTGCCCGCATGCCGCAGTTGTCCTTTGCACCCGCGGACTTGAATGACATGGTGCAGGAAGTCAGAAAACTGTATCCAAACGACAACATCGCTTTGAAGTTCGACCCTGCCCTGCCGGAGTTCGAGTTCGACTACGAGAAAATGCGGCGCGTGTTGATCAACCTGGTACAAAACGGATTGGACAGCATCCTGGAAAAAGGCAGCGGCGACATTGAGATAACGACGGCTAAAGAGGGCGGCAAAGCCATCTTGAAGTACTCGGACAGCGGCAGCGGCATTCCCGAAGACATTCAACAGAAGATCTTCGAGCCGTACTTTTCAACCAAGAAAAGCGGTATGGGATTGGGACTGGCTATCGTAAAAAGAATCGTCACAGAGCATGGGGGCAATATCTTCCTCACAAGCATAGAAGGGAAGGGTACGGAGTTTACCATAAGTTTGCCTTGCGCGGCAAAGCCGCAAATAGAAGAATAAGGATGGAAAATACGAGACGGTTCATTCGATGAAAGCGATGGTTTTCGCGGCCGGCCTCGGCACCAGGCTGCAGCCGCTCACAAACACCGTGCCCAAAGCGTTGATCCGGGTTGACGGAATCCCCTTGCTCGAACAGGTCATGACACGGCTCATCGACTGTGGCGTTTCCGAAGTAATCATCAACCTGCACCACTTGCCGCAGAAAATCCAAAGCTTTCTTAAATTGAAACACAATTTCGGCATCCGC
>SMXE01000152.1 GCA_004357015.1 Caldithrix sp. | reverse complement strand
GGCTCTTTCTGAGATGACATCAGAAGCAGATCCTTCCGTTGCTGCAGATACCTTTTTAATCCCTTCATGAGATTACGACCCAGGGGCAGAATGCGTTGCTTGCTGCCCTTGCCCAGCACTTTTACCAGGCCACCGTACAAATCGATATCATCGATGTTCAGTTGAACCAACTCCCGCAACCGTATGCCGGTGGAGTAGAACATGTCCAGTATCACCTTGTCCCGCAAGCCCGCAAAAGAGCCATCATCCGCCAGTTCCATTGCAGCCATAATCGCTTCGAATGATAATACCGCGGGCAGCCTTTGGGGCTGTTTGAGGAAGAAAAGCGTTTCCGCCGGATTGACTTGAATGATTTCTCTGGCGCATAAGAACTTGAAGAAGGACCGCAGGCAGGCGAGCTTACGGTTGATGGTCGCGGGCTTGAAACCGAGTTCTCCGAGATGAGCAAGAAACGCGCGAATCGATTTGCGCCCGACAGTAAAGAGACTGCCTTCTTGCAGGAACCTGAAAAATTTATCCAGATCAATTCGATAAGACCGGATGGTGAATTGCGAAGCGTTGCGTTCGATTGAAAGGTACTGCAAAAATGAATCTACATGCGATTCCAAACGCTTAGCCGTAAGCGACTGCACGGTGAGTTTCCTTATCCTCTTGTTCCATTTCGGATTTGCAGGCGGGGCAGTAAAGATAATCGCCTCTGGCCTGTGTGGAACGCATTTCCAGATACGAGTTCTGGCACGTTGGACAGGATTTATTTATAGGTTTGTTCCAGGTAGCAAAATTGCATTTAGGATAATTGCTGCAACCATAGAAGGTTCGTCCCCGACGTGACTTCTTTTCCACGACGGCGCCGTCGCAACCATCCTTCGGGCAGTCGACACCCACTGAGATGGGTTTGGTACTTTTGCACTCCGGGTAACCTGAGCACGCCAGAAACCGGCCAAAACGTCCGTGCTTGATCACCATTTGCCGGCCGCATTTCTCGCACTTTTCTTCCACGACTTCCGGCTTTTCCAGCGGCTTGGTGTACTTGCAATCGGGGTAGCCGGAGCAGGCCATAAATTTTCCGTTTCGGCCCCACCTGATGATCAAGGCTTTGCTACACTCCGGGCACTTTTCTTCGGTCGGTTCCTGAAGCGCGTCCCGGATCTCCTGCCTCTTCGAATCCACCTCTTCCAGCGCTTGTTTGAAAGGATAGTAGAATTCCCTTGCTACTTCGACAAAACGCTTTTTGCCAGACTCGATCTCATCGAGGTCGGCTTCCATGTTCGCGGTAAATTTCACGTTGAACAGATTCGAAAAGTTTTGAATAAGTATCTTATTAACGGTTCGTCCCAACTCAGTTGGAACCAGTTGTCGTTGCGCCTTTTCAACGTATTTTCTGGCAAGGATGGTGCTGATAATGGTAGCGTAGGTACTCGGCCTGCCGATACCCAGCGCATCGAGCTCTTTGATCAGGCTGCTTTCCGAATACCGGGCCGGCGGCTTTGTGAAATGTTGCTGCGGGTCAAGATTCAACAGCTTTAACACGTCGCCGACACTGATATTCACCGGAACCTGCATGTTGTCTTCCTGGCCGCTCTTACTGTCATCCCCCGGCTCTTCATACAACTGCAAGAAGCCGCGAAAAATCACAACGCTGCCGGTGGTCCTGAAGAGATACCGGTTGCCCGCTGCGATGTCAATGGCGGTCTGATCAAACTTCGCCGACGCCATTTGGGACGCCAGAAATCGGTTCCAGATCAACTCGTACAATTTGTATTGTTCTGAACTCAGAAACTTCCTAATCTTACGCGGCTCGCACTTCAGCGATGTCGGACGAATGGCTTCATGAGCATCCTGTGCGCCAGCCTTCACTTTAAACTTGCGCGCCGTTTTGGGTATGTACTCATTGCCGTAACTGAGGGCAATATACTCCCGCGCAGCCTGTACTGCGTCATCAGATATGCGGGTCGAGTCGGTACGCATATACGTGATCAGACCGACGCTGCCTTCCGGACCAAGTTCGATGCCCTCGTACAATTTCTGGGCAATCATCATGATTTTCTTCGAGGTGTAGCCGAACCGGCTGGCGGCAGCCTGCTGCATCGTGCTGGTGGTAAAAGGCGCCGACGGATTGCGGGTTACTTGCTTCTTCTTGATGTCCGCCACCGTAAACGGCAATTGCTTCAGGTCCTTGCAGACTTCGCGTGTCTTCGCTTCGTTGGGTAGTTCCGGTGTTTTCTTTTCTATCTTGACGAGCTTCGACAGAAACGGGTCTGTCTTTACCCCCTGCAATTCTGCAGTGACCGACCAATATTCCCTCGGTACAAACTTCTCCACTTCATCTTCACGCTCACAAATCAGTCTCAGCGCCACAGACTGCACACGACCCGCACTCAGACCTCTGTAGACTGTCCGCCACAAAATGGGACTGACCTGATACCCTACCAGCCGGTCAACAACTCGGCGAGCCTTCTGAGCAGCTACTTTGTTTTCATTGATTTTGGTTGGATTCTGCAGGGCGTGCTTGACGGCCTTTTCGGTGATTTCATTAAACATCACGCGGTGAATCTTGTCACCCTTCACCTTCATTTCCTCGGCCAGGTGGTATGCAATCGCCTCCCCCTCCCGGTCCGGATCCGTCGCGATATAAATATTCTCAGCTGTCAAAGCACACTTACGCAGTTGGCTGAGAATCTTGCCCTTGCCGCGAATCGTGATGTATTCCGGCTCGAACTCTTCTTCTATCTTAACACCCAACCGCTGCTTGGGCAAGTCCTTAACGTGCCCGATGGACGACATAACCTGATAGTCCTTGCCGAGGAACTTGCTTATCGTCTTGATTTTGGCATTAGACTCGACAATCACAAGAAATTTTGACATAAGCAGAATTTAATTCAAAGAATAGGATTAGTGGATCATCGTGTTGTCATCAACGAGAAAGTATCCACCGGCGGCGGCTCCTTCCGGAGAGAAGAGCATCGAGCCAACAATGCCTTTCACATCTTCGACCCGCACCCGACCAGTGCCCAACATGAGCGCTCTTTCGAGGATTTGTTCAACATCCACATCATTGACGATCCCCAATTCCCGCAACTGAATGATGTAACCGTAGGCTTCAACAGAAATGACTGAGCGTTCTATTTCATGCAGATGGCGCCGAGAGTTCTTGAGGGCTGCCCCGCGTCTTTCGATAAGTTCTTCTGTTTCACTGTTCAGGCGGTCGAGAAGCCAGGTAAAAGCGGATGTGATTTCGCTTTCAGAGTACCCTTTCTTGATGAGGTTCTCTGAAAGAAAATCGAGCTTCTTGGAAACGCTTCGATTCCGCCGGATTTCGCTCATGATGTAGATCAAGATTTCCACTACGCGCTCGTTCATGGCCGTCCCTCAGTATATTATCCTCCGTTTTCCCTCAAACCTTAAGATATAAAGGTAAAAAAATATCGTGTAAAAGCAAGGCTTATTGCAAGGCCCCGTGACATTTCTTGTACTTCTTCCCGCTGCCGCATGGGCAAGGATGATTGCGCCCCACTTTTTCACTAACCACCACCGGCTGACGTTTCGCGCCGCGCGATTGTTCCGCCGCTTCCGCCATGGCGCTACGCTGCGGCGCGCCTGCAAACCCCATTCCTTCGCTGGAATCGTGAACCGTCGTCATTTGCTCCGGCATTCTGCGCCTTGCCATCATCGGTTCCGTTTGCACCTGCGCTTTGAAAATCAACTCGAGCACTTGTTCATTGATCATGTCCAGCATTTGCGTGAACATGCGGAAGCCCTCAGACTTGTATTCGAGCAGTGGATTCTTTTGTCCGTAGGCTCTGAGGCCGATTCCCTCCTTAAGTTGATCCATCTCATAAAGATGCTCGCGCCAGCGCTCGTCGATGACACGCAGCATGGCTATTCGTTCGAGATGGCGCATCAACTTTTCGCCGAAATCCCGTTCCCGCCGCTCATAGTGATTCTGTGCGGACTCGTAGATTTTTTCAAAAAGATCGGCCTGGTTAATTCCGGAGGTGCCGTTTTCGCTAAAAGGTATCTCCATGAGCATGGTTTTGCGGAATGCATCGCGTTGACCATCCCAATCCCATTCCTCGGAATACGTGTCTTCCTCGGTGAACCTCCGAATCTTGTTTTCGACGAAATCCCCGATGATTTCAAGATATTCTTCCTTTAGGTTCTCACCTTCAAGCGCGTGCGCACGCTTGGTGTAGATCACCTCACGCTGCTGATTCATGACATCGTCATACTCAAGCAGATGCTTCCGAATCTCAAAATTGTGGCCTTCTACCCGCTTCTGCGCTCGTTCGATGGATTTCGTTATCATCGAATGCTGAATCACCTCGCCCTCTTCTACACCGAGACGATCCATGATACCGGCAACCCGGTCGGATTGGAACAAGCGCATTAGGTCATCTTCGAGGGAAAGGTAAAAACGCGAAGATCCCGGATCACCCTGACGTCCGCTGCGGCCGCGCAACTGGCGGTCGATGCGGCGCGACTCGTGGCGTTCGGTGCCGATGATATGCAGGCCGCGAAGATTTTTTGCCACTCCGGCTCCGAGTTTAATATCGGTGCCCCGGCCCGCCATGTTGGTGGCAATGGTGACTGCGCCCGGCTCGCCGGCACGTGAGATGATCTCAGCTTCACGTTGATGTTGCTTGGCGTTCAAAACATTGTGCGGAACTCCCCGGCGCTTCAGCATGCGGCTGAGCGTTTCCGAGACTTCCACTGAAACGGTACCCACCAGCACGGGGCGTTTCTGTTCGTTCAACTCGGCAAGCTCATCGATGATGGCCTTGTATTTTTCGCGCTTGGTGCGATAAATTTGATCTTCATAATCAGAACGCTGGACCGGCACATTCGTCGGAATCACCACCACGTCGAGTTTGTAAATCTCCCAGAATTCACCAGCCTCAGTTTCGGCCGTACCGGTCATTCCGGCCAATTTTTTGTAGAGCCGGAAGTAATTTTGCAGGGTGATGGTGGCCAGCGTCTGGGTTTCCCGTTCAATCTTGACGCCCTCTTTCGCCTCCAGCGCCTGATGCAAACCGTCGCTATAGCGCCGCCCGGGCATCAACCGGCCGGTAAACTCATCCACGATCATGACCTTGCCGTCGGAGACGACATACTCGACATCCTTCTCGAACAATGAGTAGGCCCGTAAAAGTTGGGAGATGTTGTGCAGGCGTTCACTCTTTTCCGAATATTCTTCCTGCAATTCACGCTTCCCTGCGTTCTTTTCCTCGTTAGAAAATGTTTCATCGCTTTCGATCTCGTGCAGCCTTTCGGAGAGGTCGGGCAGGACGAACATCTCAGGGTCATTCGGCGACAGGGCATCCCGTCCCTTTTCCGTCACATCGATAGTGTGCGCTTTTTCGTCGATGGCAAAGTAGAGTTCTTCATCGATCTCATGCATCTTCTTATCGCGAATGTAGTCGTTTTCAACCCGTCGAATTAATTTTTTGACCCCAACCTCATGCAAGAGCTTGGTCAGTTTATTATTTTTCGGCGCACCACGGGATGCCACCAGCAATTTGATGCCGGCTTCGTATTCTTCCCCATCGCTCATGAATTTTTGGCCTTCCGCCACGATGCTGTTTACCAGCATGGTCTGTTTGCGGATGAGCTCCTCAACTCTGGGCTTCATTTCATCATAGCGGTGCGTGGAGTGCTCCACCGGACCTGAGATAATCAGCGGCGTGCGCGCTTCGTCGATGAGGACAGAATCCACCTCGTCAACGATGGCATAGTTGTGGCCTCGCTGCACCTTGTCTTCGAGGCGCACTGACATGTTGTCGCGCAAATAATCGAACCCGAACTCGTTGTTCGTGCCATAGGTGATATCCGCTGCGTAAGATTGCCGGCGCCGGGCCGGTTCCATCCCGCCTTCGATGTAGTCGATGGTCAGGCCAAGAAATTTGTAAATCTCGCCCATCCACTCGCAGTCGCGACGCGCAAGATAATCGTTGACTGTCACCAGATGCACGCCTTTGCCGGGCAGAGCATTCAAGTACATGGGCATGGTGGCGACCAGGGTCTTACCCTCGCCGGTAGCCATTTCAGTAATCTTGCCTTCGTGCAGCACGACTGCGCCGATAAGCTGCACGTCGTACGGAACCATGTCCCATTTGGTTTCCTGAGCACAAACGTTCCACTTCCTACCCAGGAGACGCTTGCAAGCCAGTTTTACCACGGCAAACGCCTCAGGCAGAATCTCATTTAGCGTCTCTTCAATGATTTTGTGCTCTTCTTTCTCAAGCGATTCGATGCGGTGGCGGATCCTCTCCAACTCGGATTCCTGTTCTTCAAGCTCTTCATCCCCGGAACCGTTCGCTTTATCTTCGGAGCTCATATCGCCGTGCAGCACATCCCGAAGTTCCTCAATCTCGTTCCTGACCTTCTGAGTTGCTTCGGCAATTTTGGCCTTGAATTCATCGGTCTTGCGCTGCAGTTCCTCATCCGACAAGCCTTCCAACTGCTCGACATGACCGTTTATTTCATCGACTTTCGGCTGTAATCGCTTTACGTCTCTGTCGTGTTTACTGCCAAATACTTTTGATACCAGATTTAAAATCATTTACTGTTCCTGACCTGTTTGCTCATTGCACTTGCGGCTACGCCGCGCCGGGCTTGCCACGCGACCCCCGCGCTACTCGTTCAGTCCACGGCCGCTTTTTTTGAGAAGCCCATCTCCCTTTAATTGGTTCAGCACGCCATCGAGGACGCCGTTGATGAACGTGCCGCTCTTTTCCGTGCTATACGTTTTTGAAATTTCGATGGCCTCGTCAATTGACACTTTTGGCGGAATGTCCTCAAAATGCAGAAACTCGCAAATGGCCATGCGCATGATCAGTTTGTCCAGAATGGCGATGCGGTCGAACTCCCAATTCTGCGCCCGAGAAACAATGAGCTTTTCGAGTTCATCTTTATGCTCTGCGCTCGCACGAAGCAACTCCACGGCGAAACGCTTGAGTTTGTCGTCCTCATTCAGGCTCTGTATCATGTTTTCGATGACACTTTCCAGAGGGTTGCCGGACATCTCGTGCGCGTACATTGCCCTGAGAGCAGCTTCTCGCGCCCTTCTTCTCGCTCTGATCATCAAACTATGCGATGAAAGTCAACCAGCCGTACTTGTCTTCAACTTCGCCGGACAAAACGCCAAAGAACCGCTTTTGCAGCTTTTCCGTTATGGGGCCGCGGCGTCCTTCCCCGATAGGAATCCGGTCGATGGATTTGATCGGACTCACTTCCGCTGCGGTACCGGTGAAAAATACCTCGTCAGCAATATACAACGATTCGCGCGGGATGTTCCTTTCTTCTACGGTGTACCCGAGATCGCCGGCGAGCTTCATAACACAGTCCCTTGTAAGGCCAGGCAAAATCGATGCTGACAGCGGCGGCGTCGCAATCTTGCCGTCCCGAACCACGAAAATGTTTTCACCACTGCCCTCGCTCACGAAACCATTGGCGTCCAGGCCAATCCCTTCAACGTAGCCATCGGCTTTGGCTTCAAGATTGATGAGCTGTGAGTTCATGTAATTCGCGCCGGACTTCGCCATGGCAGGGAAGGTGTTCGGGCTCATCCGGGTCCACGATGACACCCGCACGTCCACGCCGACGTTGATGGCTTCATCGCCGAGGTACTTGCCCCAACTCATGGCAGCGACCACAACTTCCATGGGCGTGTCCCGTGGGTCCACCCCTAAGCTGCCATAACCGCGAAACGCGATGGGCCTGAGGTAGGCTTCCTCCAAATTATTCGCCTTTATAACGTCGATACACGCCTGAAAAATCTCCTCCTGGGAAAACGGCATCGGCATGCGGTAAATTTTGGCCGAGTCAAACAGCCGACGAACGTGATCGTTCAGTCGAAAAATGGCCGGGCCTTTCGGCGTCTTGTAGCAGCGGATTCCCTCAAAAACGGAAGAACCGTAGTGCAGAACATGGCACATCACGTGAACCTTGGCGTCCTTCCAATCTATCGTTTTTCCGTTAAACCAGATTTTTCCATCTTCTAAAAATCCAGACATAATCAAATCCTCCGGTATTTGGCAACCGCATTCGGATGCGGGTTGTTCATATAAGAATGCGAAGAAACATAAAATGTTCCCTGAGCGTTCAAAGCCGGTAACGTCATTTCACGAGGCTGCGTCCGATTACGATTCTTTGAATCTCAGAGGTGCCTTCGTAAATCTCAGTGATTTTTGAATCGCGCATGTACTTTTCCACAGGGTAGTCTTTCAGATAACCATTGGCGCCAAAAATCTGCACCGCCTCTGTGCTGGCATAGACTGCCGTTTCAGAAGCAAAAACTTTTGCCTTGGCTGCTTCCGTTGTAAAGTTTACTCCCTGATCCTTGCGCCAGGCCGCCTGATAAGTCAGTAAACGGGCAGCGTTAATGCGCGTCTCCATATCGGCTAGTTTGAATTGAATCGCCTGAAAACTGGCGATCGGTTTTCCGAATTGCACGCGTTCCTTGGCGTACTCGACGGCTGCTTCGAGCGAAGCCTGTGCGATCCCGAGCGCTTGCGCCGCAATGCCGATGCGCCCGCCGTCCAGCGTCTGCATCGCAATCTTGAAGCCTTCACCTTCCTTCCCGAGCCTATTCTCACGGGGCACAACACAATCATCGAGGTTAATCGTAACTGTATCTGAACTGCGAATGCCAAGCTTTTTTTCCTTGTTGCCAATGAAGAAACCGGGAAAGCTTTTTTCCACAACAAACACGCTGATGCCACGGTGTCCCCCGGTCGGATCCGTATGCGCCGTAATCACGTAGGTATCGGCATTCTTGCCGTTGGTGATCCAGTTCTTGGTACCGTTGAGGAGGTAGTTGCCATCTTTCAGCACAGCCGTGGTGGTCATGCTTGATGCGTCCGAGCCCGAGCCGGGTTCGGATAGGCAAAACGCCCCGAGTTTTTCACCTTTGGCGAGTGGAACCAGGTACTTTTGTTTGGTCGCATCGCTGCCATAGTGCTCAATCCCAAAACAGACCAGAGAATTGTTCACCGAACAAATCACGCCAACCGAAGCATCCGCCTTTGACAGTTCCTCGATCACGATGACGTAGCTAATTGAATCGAGCCCGGAGCCGCCGTATTCCGGCGCTACCGTCATGCCCATGAACCCCAACTCAGCCATTGTCCGCACATGGTGCGCCGGGAATTCCTCCTTTTGGTCGCGTTCGGCAGCGTCCTTAGCCACTTCGTTCCGGGCGAATTCCCTCGCTGTTTGTTGAATGAGTTTTTGCTCTTCAGTCAATTGAAAATCCATCTAAAGCCTCATCGCGGTTTGGTTCATTAGTTCGAATAGTCGTAGAAACCTTTACCGGTTTTTCTGCCGAGGAATCCGGCCGCCACCATCTTCATTAGCAACGGACAAGGCCGGTACTTGTCGTCCCCAAGACTTTCATGCAGCACCTTCATGATGTGCAGGCAAACATCCAGCCCGATGAAGTCTGCCAGCGCCAGCGGGCCCATCGGATGCGCCATACCGAGCTTCATTACCGTGTCCACCGCCTCTTTGTCCGCAACGCCCTCCATGATGCAGAAAATCGCTTCGTTGATCATCGGCATCAGGACGCGATTGGACACAAAGCCCGGATAGTCGTTGACAGCTACCGGTGTTTTACTCAATTTTTTGCTCAGCTCCATGATAAAACTGAACACCTTATCTGAAGTTGCCAGCCCGCGAATGACTTCCACGAGTTGCATGACCGGCACCGGGTTGAAAAAGTGCATGCCGACCACATGTTCCGGCCGCTTCGTTGCGGCGGCGATTTCCGTTATCGAAATCGAGGAAGTATTCGAAGCCAGTACGGTCTCTGCCGGACAGATTTCATCCAGTTTGGCAAAAAGTTCTTTCTTGATGTCCGGATTCTCAGTGGCAGCTTCCACCACAAGCTCTGAGTCCTTTGCGGAATCCAAATCAAGGGTGGGTTGAATCCGTTTCAGGCAGCCATCTGCCTCTTCCTGCGTGATTTTTTCCTTTGCCACCTGGCGCGAAAGATTCTTCTCGATGGTTGCCAGCGCGCGATCGAGAAACGCCTGCTGCGTATCAATCAGACTAACCGAAAATCCAGAGACGCCAAACACATGCGCGATGCCGTTGCCCATGGTGCCGGCGCCGATTACTGTTACGTTCTTGATGTCCATCTCTCTACCTCTCCACAATCACCGCCGAAGCCTCGCCACCGCCAATGCAGAGCGTCGCCAATCCGCGTTTTTTGTGGTAGCGCTTCATGGCGAACAAAAGTGTGGTTAAAATACGCGCCCCGCTGGCGCCGATGGGATGTCCCAATGCAACTGCGCCGCCGTGTATGTTCATCTTTTCTAAATCAATGCCCAGTTCTCCCGCCACTGCCAGATTCACCACGGCAAACGCCTCGTTGACTTCAAAAAGGTCGATTTCTTCCAACTTCAAATTTGCGCGATCCAGTATTTTCTTCATCGCGTCGGCCGGCGCAGTGGTGAACCACTCCGGGGCTTTGGCAGCAGAAGCCTGCGCCACAATGGTCGCCAACGGCTCGATACCCAGCTTCTCCGCTCGTGCCTTTGACATCACCACACAGGCAGCAGCGCCATCGTTGATAGACGATGCGTTGGCAGCGGTAACCGTGCCGTCCTTTTTGAAGACCGGCCGCAGGGTCGGTATTTTCTCGAAGTTGGCGCGACCCGGCTCTTCATCTTCGGTGACCAGAATGGGATCACCCTTGCGTTGCGGTATTTCAACGGGAACGATTTCATCTTTGAAGTAACCATTGCGCTGGGCGTCAATAGCTTTTTTGTAGGAATTGATGGCGAATTCATCCTGCGCCGCCCGCGGCACATTGCACTCCGAGGCGCAAAGTTCGGCCGCAAGGCCCATGTGGTAGTCGTTGTACACGTCCCACAGCCCATCCTTGATCATGCTATCGATAAGCTCTCCATGCCCCAGACGATAGCCGGTACGCGCTTTGCTCAGCAGGTAAGGCGCGTTCGACATGCTCTCCATGCCGCCTGCCACCACGATGTCAGCGTCGCCGACCATGATGGCTTGCGCCGCCAGCATCACGGACTTCAGGCCAGAGCCACACACTTTGTTGATGGTCATGCAGGGCACGGAATTCGGAATGCCCGCCCCGATGGAGGCCTGACGCGCCGGCGCCTGGCCAACGCCTGCCGGCAGGACTTCCCCCATGATCACCTCACTCACATCCTGGCCGCCGATGCCCGCTCGCTGCAGCGCTTCCTTGATCACAATACTACCCAGCTTGGGCCCGGGCAATGAACTCAAAGTGCCCTGCAGCGAGCCAATGGGCGTACGGCAGGCGCTTGCGATAACGACTTCTTTCATGTTTGACATGATCTCTACTCCTGTTCAATCCTCTACGAAAAACTCTGACTGCGGAGGACGCCGAGTGCGACGAAGATACGATGTGTAAAACCCTCAAATAGCAAAAGAGACAGTCAAAAAATGACTCTCTTTACACATCTTGCTTTTTGCAGTGGTCAGTGCTCAGCGCAGTTAAATATCTAAATCTCAACATTTTCAATTTGCAGTTTACCCTCTTTCTCAATCAAATACCCGGCTTTGACGTTTGGTGCATGCTCAAACAGCAGCAGCCAGTTTTCTGCCAGAGCCTGTTTCAGCACCTTCTCTTTCATCTGCATCGTCGTGCTGGGATAGAGGTCGTATCCCATGACATACGGCGTCTTCAAATGCGAGCTGGTCGGCGCCAGATCAGCCAGGAAGCACGCCACTTTCCCATCAGACTCAATCTTAAGAATCTGGTGGTCGCGCGTGTGGCCGCCTGTCACCTGCACGGACACCCCCGGCATAATTTCATGATCGCCACTAATCAGCGTCAGTTGATCGGAAGCTTCCACGGCTTCCCAATTCTGAGACAAATAGCTGCCGCGGCTGCGCGGGTCCGGTTGCTTTGCGTATTCAAGCTCACCT
>SMXE01000151.1 GCA_004357015.1 Caldithrix sp. | reverse complement strand
CTGAGGATGGACTCATTCTCCTTCTATTCTTTCCCGACGCGCATGTTTTTCACCGCTGCCTACGGCCTGGATGAATTTGAAAACGCGCACACTCAATATGGCAAAGAATGGCGCTTTTATTTCGGCTTATCTTTTGGATATCTTGACTAAACAGGACTCAATAGTACGATGAACAAGCTGTTTTATTTTGCTCTGGCCCTGGCATCTCTGGGATTATCTTCTTTGTTGACCGCGGGGGATGAAAGTGTTAAAGAGGTTTTTTTGAGCGCAACTCCCCGCAGTCAGTTTCGGGCGAAACTGGCGCAGACCATTGCCAAACAGACCGGCGAGGAGCAGGTGTCCTTTAGTAGTAGCGGAGAAAAGTCAGTCGCGAAGGCCGTCTTATTTTCCGCGGCGATCCCTGGAACCGGACAACTTTACAATGGATCTGCCTGGAAAGGCGCCGCTTTTCTGGTGCTGGAAGCTGTTGCGATATTCGCACAATTTCACTACGATAGCGAAGGTGGGAAATTGGAAAATAGATTCGAAGCGCTAGCTGATGGCCAATGGAATGAAGATGCCTACTGGGACTGGATTGCAGAAATCAGTGACCGTGACAGAAATGATGATTCCGCCTTGCGGGAGTACGAGAAAGCCACGTTCAGTCACTTCTTGCCGGAGAAGAAGAATCAGCAGTACTATGAGAATATCGGCAAGTATAATCAGTTCGTCTTCGGGTGGCAGGATTTTAGAGATGACATTCTGGTCGGACAGTCTTTCACGTTGACGGATTACAAGGACGGCTCATATCAAGGTGAGAAGCTGGAGACCATTTCGCCCACCCGAAACGACTACACGGAAATCCGGAAGGACTCAAACGATAACTTCAAGCGCGCAAGTACTTTCACCACCATCACCGTCTTCAACCACGTCCTGAGCGCCCTCGATGCCGGAATTACTGCAAACCGAAACAATCAGAAGATTCGGGCAACGGTGGGAATGAGGGGATTGCTCTATAGGAACGAGGTAGTGCCGGCGCTCGCATTAGGAATAAGTTGGTGACACGAGCTTCTCACCTAGGAATTGTTTTCCTCGCACTGGTTGCTTGCTGGGCAGCCAATCTTCTGGCTGGTGAGCCGGAGGGGAAGAGAGTTTGGCAGTTGGGCGCGCTCGATCCGTGGTTTTCACGGTTTGAGCAACGGCAAGCTGCGCTGAACCGGGCGCTGGAAAATGTGTCTGCTTTTGCCGGCCATGCGGATAATTCCACCGTTTGGCTGAGTTCTGAAAGCCCACAGCAAGTTTTTAGCAAGAAATCTCGCGGGCGCGCCTTTTTGCAGTCACTCGTTCTGCCTGGCTGGGGGCAGCATTATGCAGAGTCCAATACCATTATGCGCGCGTTTATCACCTCGGAGGCATTGCTCTGGGCGGGTTACATCGGACTCACAACGTGGAGCAACTGGCTTGAGGATGATTACCGGACGTTTTCGGTCACCCATGCCGAGGTTGAGATTGATGGAAAACCTAAAGACTATTTCGTCGATATCGGAAACTTTGACAGCATTTTCGATTTCAACCAAGCGCAATTGCGCAACCGGGATGTCAGTACTCTGTATCCGGAGACCGACGAATTTTTCTGGCGTTGGGATACGCAAGAACATCGGCGGGAATTCAAAGACCTGCGCGTTCGCAGCGGTCGTGCGGATGACCGCTCAGAACTTGTTCTTGCGGTTATTCTGGTCAATCATTTAGCGAGCGCCATCCATTCGACTTTGGCGGTTTTCAAGTTCAATAAACGCCTTGAGGAGAATCAGTTGGGCATTCGTATTCAATTTGACAATTCTGCTAGTGGTCGCCAGATCGCGCTGAAGCTTTCCAAAGGCTTTTAGTCCCGTATTATCCCTCCATTTGCCTCGTCTCATAGACTTCTTCTGTCTATTTGATCAATTCAATCACGAATTGGTTTTCTTTGCTTTTTTAAGTCAAGTTTCTAAATTGGCTTGAAATCATACTGCAGGAGGAAATGTACCAATGAGTGATATCGCGGAAGACAAGAAAGCGGCTGCCAAACAAGCCATTAGTTTTGTTCTGGACGACATGGTTGTTGGTCTGGGTACCGGGTCGACTGCTTTTTTCGCCATCAAGATACTGGGAGAGAAGGTGGCTGCCGGGTTGCAGATAAAGGGCGTTCCCACATCCTTGGTAACCGCACATTTGGCGCACGAGTGTGGCATCCCGCTTTTGGCTGAGTTCGACAAGATTGACCTTACCATCGATGGCGCCGATGAAGTCGATCCGCAGGGGAATCTCATCAAGGGGGGTGGTGGTGCGCTGACGCGTGAGAAAATCGTTGCCGCCGCGTCGGAGAAGGAAATTGTTATTGTCGATTTCTCGAAGCAGGTGATGCGACTAGGTAAGTTCCCATTGCCCGTGGAGGTTTTACCATTTGGATTGAAATACGTGGTTTCGCAGCTACGAAAGGATTTTGCTTGTGAAGTCAGAATCCGCAAGTCGGGAGACGAAGCATTTCGGACGGACAATGGCAACTACATTGTAGACTGCGAATTCAACCAGATCGTTGATCCAGCCGAGTTGACGGTTCACTTGAATAATATTCCCGGTGTGGTTGATAATGGTTTATTTGTCGGTTTGACAGACCTGGTGATTGTTGGAAAAGGGGCAGGGGAGGCGGAGACGATTTTGTTTGATAGAAAAAAAAGTGATGCCCGTGAGAACCCTCACCATCCTTTGTGAGGGCCGGGCGTAACGTCTCAGTCTTTGGGAATAGCGTATTTTTTCATCTTGAAACGAAGCGTGGCTTCCGGAATTCCGAGCAACCTGGCGGCCTTGACTTGATTCCCGGCATATTTGCCCAGTGCTTTCTTAATCAGATAAGTCTCAACTTCCGAAATGACGCCTTTGAGGTTCTTGATTTCGAGAAAGTCGAGCGGATGACGCTTGATTTCAAATGGCAGGAATTCTGTCGAAAGTTCGCCCTCCGGTGACATCATCACCAGATTTTCCACACAGTTCTTTAATTCGCGGATATTGCCTTTCCAGTCGTATTCAAGGATAGACTCGAAAATTTCCGCCGGCACCGCCGGGATCTCTCGCTCGTTTGCAGTGCAATGCATTTTCAAGAACTGGATAAACAGCTCGGGAATGTCCTGTTTTCTTTCTCGCAGAGAAGGAAGGCCGATGGTGAGAGATTTCAGCAAGTAGTAGAGATCTTTGCGAAAACCGCCACTTTCGATGCTCTTTTCCATATCCACATCTGTGGACGAAATAATTCGAATGTCCAGCGCAATGTTCTCACTGCCTCCGATACGCCTGAATTTGTTTTCACGAATCAACTGCAAGAGCTCAAATTGGTAATCTAATGGGGTTTCGTTAATGTGGTCAAGAAAAAGCGTACCATGGTTGGATTTTTCGATTAACCCAATAGTTCTCTGAATCGTGCCTGTCTGTTCGGATTCATGACCAAATATGTCATCTCTGTCCAGCGTGTAGCCAATGGCAGAGCAGTTCAAAACCACAAAAGGCCGATTTTTTCTGGAAGTTAACGCATGGATCTGTCGTGCGGTAAACTCCTTACCCGTTCCTGTATCGCCTACGATCAGAATGTTGTTATCGACCTTGGAAAATTTCCAGATCGCTCTGTTCGTCCGTTTTGCCTCCGGGCTATTGCCTGTGAAATAAATCTCTTTCTGCTTGTTCATGAAAGGCTCATTTGAAATCATTTGACTTAACCCTCAGTTAATGGATACGGTTTATCATGCTTACATCTATGAGCAGGTCGGGCTCAGCGGGTTTCCCACTAAAAATGTCGAACATTCGTTGAAAACATTCCCCGCAGAATCGAGAAACCCGTCCTGGCAGATGTACGTCTAATTATATACTCTTAATAACGCAGAAATGGGTAATCTCACAGCAGATATTTGCTCCATACGGTCGCGTTTTATTACCTTCGGTGGCGGCATGGGGTCGGTATGTCTCTTGCGCGTAAAGACTGTTCGGTGTTCTGGACATCGTTTGTGGGGTAGATCCACCGGCTGTCGAGCTACTCAATCTGGTTTGAAATGAATTGGGCAATGTTCCTCAAAATAGACTCCGCGACATGGATTACCAAGAAATCCTGACATTGCTATGAATGTGCCTTAATCGCCGGCTGAGAATGTGATCTCAAAGCAGGATAGGAGAGCATGCTTTGCCTCAGCTGCCAGGAGAAGAATTAGGTTTATCAAAATAGGAAAGATTTTGAGAATTGTCAATAAATTTTTCTGGAAATTCGCTATTTTTTGTTACTTAGTCCATAGATACGGTTAGTGAAAGCAACTTATGGGCCGCGTGCAAGTGTTTTACTGCTTCACCAAGCTGACGGTCTCTTCGGAGATTGATGCGAAATCGGGCGTTGTTGCCCCAGATCATGTAGGCCATGTCACGCTTGAGCAAAAACTTGATATCCCTCGTGTTTTTCTCATTGACCAAATGCGCGTCAGAAAATGAAGGGTCATAATTTCTGACGAACCGAACAAATTGTTTGAGCGCAGCATGGCTGATGCTGTAGTTTTTTACGAAAGTGTCTTCGCTTTTTCTGAGATGTGGGAATCGCTTGAGATAGTCTTCTGCAAAAACGTAGAAGAAACGTTTGTCGGAAAAATACAATCTCCTCACCTCTTCGGAGAGAATGTTGTCATCGTTTTCTACCCAGATGTCTGGCTTGATTCCGCCTTTCGCGTACACTCTGCGTCCGAGGTAGGTTCTGTAAGTTGTTTTATCTTCCTGTTTTCTGGCCTTGCTAAGCGAATCGTCGTAGGCTTCCCAGTAGTATTCATCTTTAGATCTGTCATAGAAGTTTCGTTGAATTAGGCGCCCGCTTGGTGTATAATATCTGGCCGTCGTGATCAACAATGCCGAGCCGTCGTGAAAACGGTACTGACTCTGTACCAGGCCTTTGCCAAAACTTGTTTTTCCGACAATGAGGCCGCGGTCAAGATCCTGGATGGCACCGGCGACGATCTCTGCGGCGCTGGCAGAGCCGTGGTCGATGAGTACCACAAGTGGATACTGTCTACGTGTCTTTTCGTTGGTCGAGTAGAATTCCTGAAAGGAGCTTGACAAGCGGCCTTTCGTGGTGAGGAGTTTATGCCCACCAGGGATGAAGCGGTCAGCCACTGCCACGGCAGCGTTGAGGTAGCCGCCGGCATTCCCACGCAAGTCCAATACCAGGTTGGTCATCCCCTTTTCTTCCAGCTCGCTAAGCGCATGATCGAGTTCTCTGGCCGTGGTGGACGTAAAACGGTCAATCTTCACGTAGCCGATGCGATTGGCCAGCATCATTGCATACGGAACACTGTCCAGCACAATTTTTTTTCTGATCAGCCTAAAATTTCTCGGTCGCTTCCACCGCGGACGAACCACTTGTAATTCGACCGGTGCGCCAGCTGGCCCGTGAAACATTTCAGACGCCTTGTCTCTGCTGAGTCCCACTGCTGAGGCACCATTGATTTTCTGAATCTTATCGCCGCGTCTTATCCCTGCTTCATCAGCGGGGCTGCCGTCGAGCACAGTCATTACGGTCACTTGTTCTCTCAAAACTTCAAAGCTTATACCGATTCCGGTGTAACCCTCAAAACTCTGGTTCCAGGCTTTAAAGTCATCAGCCGGCAAATAAACCGTGTGCGGGTCGAGGTTGGATACCACGCCCTTGATGGCGGCTTCCAAAAGATCGTCCGGATCGCGCTGCTCGACATAAGATCGCTGAATTGTCTCCAAAATAGAAGTGAAGATCTTTATTTTAGAATATAGGTTCTGAGAGTTGGCCAGGAGTTTAGGAACCCGGGCGTTCTGAGAAAAGTATCCCACTGGCAAAAGTGCCAAAAGAACAAAAAAGATGACGGTTTTAAGCTTCATTTGAAGTACCCTTGTGCATTTTTAGTGCTGTCCGCCAGCGACCGGTACCTGCCATTTATGCCAGCTCTGTACCTGAGAACCTGAAGAATTTTGAGAAATTTATGACTGTATAAATCATTCAAGATCCACTGCTAATCAAATACTGCAACCCGGTTGCGGCCATTATTCTTCGCTTGATACATCGCTTTATCTGCCTTTTCAACAAGGTCGTTCGATGCCTGTGCATCGTCGGGGTAGGTTGCAGTGCCGATGCTGATTGACACGTGACCATCCGGCTGGACTTCCCGCTTGCGGAACGGATGAGCTGATATCGTATTTCGCAGCCGCTCGGAAAACACCAATGCACCGTCCCGGGCGATCTCCGGCAGGATAATGCAAAACTCTTCTCCGCCGTAACGGGCGACAATATCTGAGCGTCTGACGGTCAGGGTGAGAACCTCAGCCAGGCTGACCAATAAGTGGTCGCCGTTCAGATGGCCAAGTTGATCGTTGTAGTTTTTAAAATGATCTACATCCAGCATTACCAGCGACAGTGGGTGTTCGAACCGTTTGGCGCGTGCTATTTCTGTATCAAGATAGTTATCGAAGTAGCGCCTGTTGAACAGTCCGGTCAGCGGATCGGTAAGGGAGATGCGCTCCATCTCTTTGTAAATCCGGGCGTTGCTGAGTGCCACTGCAAGGAAGTTTGTAAGGGTGGTAAAGATGTCAATTTCTGCGAGTGAATAGGGCTTGTTGTTGTGTTTGTTGCCGATGATGACCAAGCCGAATCTGTGGTCGCGGTGAACCAGCGGCGTGAGCAACTGGCATTCCAGGTTTGCAACTTGGTTAAGGAATTTCGATTTTTTGGCCAAGTATGCGTGCTTGTTCAACACCAGACAATGATGATGCAGTTGTAACAGCCTGAAAATTGGATCCGTGCGGCCGACTGTCAGCGTCTCGGCGTGGGCCTTGCCGATACCTTGATAATAGATGGGGGTAAACTTGTCTGAGTAGGGTGACTTGGCGGACAAAATCACGACACTTCTGGTGCTGAGAAGTCCAAAAAGGTTAAGCAAATATGTGTGAATGATTTGCTCTTCGTCCAGAACTGAATTTAGACGATATGAGACTTCCACCAGATTCTGAAGCTGGTACACCTTCTTAAGCAGTTGCTTGTTGTAGGTCTGCAGCTTGAGCAGATTCTTGTCGCGAATGTCTCTTCCGGAAAACTGCGCGGAACTGATTTCGTTTATGTCGAGCTTCGAATGCTTCACAATCAATTAAACCGCAAGGCTCTTTTTGGTGTCTTACCCACCAAAGGCAGCAGGTGTGCAGCAACATACCTGAATCGGGGAATTTCATGCAAAATGTAATCTGTCATAACATGTAGATCCAGATTGCTTCCTTCAATATCAGTTCGTTCATAAATTCGCCTAAGCATCAGATTCAGCCAGGTCTTTAGAAAAGTATGATGTAATAAATATCGGGATTTTCGACCAAAAATTAACTTGATCGACAGGCGTATTATGTTAAATTGTAGCAATTGATCGACTGGACTATATTACTGCTGTGAACAGGAGCTTCGGTTCGGAATAAAGCTCATTGCAATATGTAAATTGTAGTGCAGTCTGCTTGAGCATTGCGGCAGACGCCGGACTGGTGAGGTGGTGGTTCCTCCCAATTGAGTTGCTGCGAGAGGTTTTCACGCGTGTCACTTTTTCCAACCATGTGAGTAACGGCATGAAGTCTAATTTGTTACGATTCGCTTTCATTTGTGTGATATTGCTTTACGCTTTGCTGTCAGATGCCGCCTCGCAATATTATTTTGGTCGCAACAAGATCCAATATGATGAGTTTGAGTGGAAGATCATGCGCACTGAGCATTTTGACGTTTACTTTTATCCAGAAATGCGCGAGTTGGCAGAAATTGGCGCATCTTTGGCCGAGGAGGCGTATTCCCGGCTCGAGGGCGTGACGAATCACAACATCTCCAGAAGAATCCCGCTCATTTTCTATTCCAACCATTCCCACTTTCAGCAGACCAACACCATTGCCAGCTTTATCCCCGAAGGCGTAGGCGGTTTTTTTGAGTTCATCAAGGGCCGTGTCGTGATTCCCTCCACGGGCTCCATGCATGGCTTCAAGCATGTTATCAATCATGAACTTGTGCACGTTTTCACCCGCAGCAAAATGAACCGGGTGTTTAAAGACCATAAAAAAAGCATGTTTGCGAGTCTGCCGCTTTGGTTTACGGAGGGCATTGCCGAGTACTGGTCCACCGGGTGGGATTCGCAGGCAGAAATGCTCATCCGCGATGCCGTGCTCAGCGGTTATCTCGTGCCACTCAGCCAGATGGATCGCATTTATGGCACTTTCCTGATGTACAAAGAAGGGCAGGCTATCTGCAAATACATCGCAGAGAGTTTTGGCGAGGAGAAGCTGCTGCAACTGTATGAGAATGCCTGGAAGGAAGAGCGTTTCTCCGACGTGATGAAGTTAACCATCGGGTTGAATTACAAAGAATTTGACAAGCGGTGGATTTATGACCTGAAGAAAAATGTCTATCCCCTGCTCGAAGATCATGACGCCCCATACATGGTGACGAAAAAGATCACCCAAGACGGCATCAACACCAAACCGGCGTTCTTTAAAACGTCGAACGGTGAGCGCGTGGCGTTCATTTCCAACCGCTTTGGTTATTCTACCATCTATACCAAAACCATCGACGGCGGTGATGAGAAACCAGAAGTGCTGGTGAAGGGTGAAAGATCGTCGGACTTCGAAGCCTTCTACATTTTAAGAAGCAAGATCGATGCAAATAATGAAGGTAAACTGATCTTCATTTCTAAAAGCGGGGCACGGGATGTTCTCTACGTTTTTGATATTCAGCAAAAAAAAGTTATAAAAAAGTTCGATTTCAAACACCTGGTCTCACTCTCATCGCCGAACTGGTCGCCCGATGGCCGCAACATCGTCTTTTCCGGCATCAGCTTTGGCGGTCAGCCAGATCTTTACATCGTGAACTCGGAAACGGGACAGCTCAGCCGCCTGACGAACGATTTCTATGATGACCGTGATCCCGCCTGGTCACCGGACGGCAGCATGATCGCGTTTAGCTCAGACCGGTCTTATCATGGAAAGTTTGGTTACAGAAATCTGTTCGCCTACCGTCTCGAGGATGGGCAGATCTATCACGTTACCCAAGGGCGGCACAACGACTATTCGCCGGCCTGGTCGCCCGATGGCAGGCGGATCGCCTTTACGTCTGATCGCGACGGCGCTTTTAACATCTGGATGGTGAAGGACAACTCCAATGCGCCGGGTTCTGCTCCGGTCACTGAGGTTGTCGTCGCCTCTCTGACAACTGAGGGTGTTCGGAAGGGTTTGTACGGCGAGCGCAGCGTCAATGGCGCTACCGATGACATCGTGAAGTTTACCTATCCTTCGGCGCTCGATCCCGTCGATGACATCAGAAGAATTACGAGCTTCACCACCGGAGCGCAAGACCCGGAATGGATCACGGACGACCGGATCCTCTTTTCCGCCTTTCAGGACTTTCGGTTCCAGATTCGTGAGATTGACGACATCAATGAGAAATTTGAGGCGGCGCCGGTGGTGGACAATGATTCACTGATTGTGGGAAAGGATTATTGGGCTGCAAATAAACTGGCGGGTGAAGTCGAAGCCACGACGATGAAGTACAAGAAAAAGTTCTCGCTCGACATCGCACAGAGCGCCATCTCCCACGATCCGATATTGGGTGCCACGGGTGGCGCCCAACTCGCCATGAGCGATATGCTCGGCAATCAGCAGTATTATCTCTTGTTATACAACAACGCCCAGCGGAGCAGCGATTTTCTCGAAAGCTGGAATTTTGCCCTTACGAAAGTTGAGCTTTCCAACCGTTTCAATTACGCCTTCGGCGGCTACCGGATTTCGGGGCGTTTTTATGATCGGATAGACAGCTTTTTTGAGGAAAACCGGATCGGCGGGTTCGTCTCAGCGAGCTACCCATTTTCAACGTTTAATCGTCTTGAAGGCTCATTCAATTTGCGCAAAGAGCAGCGCGAGTATGACATCCGCGGAGAAGTGGTCGATGGCATCGTTGTTTCAAATACACTTTCCTATGTAAGAGACAATTCTTTGTGGGGTATAACCGGCCCGATCGATGGTGAGCGCTTTAACATTACAGTCGGACACACCATTGATGTCCAGCACAATGATGTGAGCTTTTTTACATTCATCACCGATTACCGTAAATATTTTCGCCTCAGCAGAAGAACAACGTACGCGCTGCGGCTCATGGGACGATTCAATATCGGCCGGGAATCGTTTCGTTATATTATGGGTGGGAGCTGGGATTTGCGGCTTTACCCGCGCTGGCAAATCTGGGGCCGAAAGCTTTTCCTGATGAACCATGAGTTGCGGTTCCCTTTCCTGGATGCGCTTGCCGTTCGTTTCCCCTTCGGCGGCATCAGATTTGGTGGGATTCAGGGTGCAACCTTTCTGGATTTGGGGCAGGCCTGGGACAGCGAGTATCAGTTTAATGAAGTACTGGGAAGCCTTGGCTTTGGAATGCGGCTCCGCTTCGGCGGCTTCCTCGTCCTGCGCTATGAATTAGGCAGAAGATTTCAGATCCGCGATTTGAGCAGCCCGAGCCTGCACTGGGACAGCGGCATCAAAAAGGCGTTTTGGTTCGGTTTCGATTTCTAAGCACATGGCATTGCGCAACAGGTACGCTCCAAACTTGAGCACAACCAGCACGTTTCTCTTGCTACTCCTGGTCTTGGCTGCCGGTGCCTGTAGTAAAAAATTCAACGTTAAACTCGGTCAGTCGAATCTCGGGACCAACTGGACACTCTTTGGCGGCCGTCCCACACGAACCAATTTCCGGGACCATTCTATCACACCGCCACTTTCGAACATCTGGACGCATAAAGCGAGTTCCGCCGTCGGCCCTTCCCTTGTGGTAGTGGATGGTATTCTGATCCTCACAACTCTTGACGGCCGCATCGAAGCAATCGACATCGAGTCCGGGGAGAGGGTGTCGAATGCGAAGCTCAACGGCCCTTATGAGTCCACGTCCGCGTATTTTGACGGCTTCCTTTACATTGCTCAACGATATGGTGACAAAACATTGGCAAAGTACGACCTTACAGCCGGAAAGTATCTCTGGACCACCGACGCCGGCGATATTGCCAGCGAGCCGCTGGTGGGTGAGGGAGGCCTCTATATTTCAGCTCAGTACGGACACATTGACCGATACGACCTTGAAACCGGCAAGAGAGTCTGGAGGTACGACACCGATAACCAGATTCGATCCTCTCCGGCGCTGAGTCAGAGCCTGGTCGTGGTGGGCAGCGATGACGGCACAGTCTACGCCTTGAACGCCAAAAAGGGAAGCCTGGTCTGGGAACATAAAGCCCGGGGCAGCGTGTTTGCCACGCCTGTGCTCGATGCCGGCAACGTGTTTGTCGGCTCCGTGGACAGTGTCTTTTATTCTCTGACTCTGCGCAACGGTGGCGTCAATTGGGATTTCAAGGCCGATGCGCCGATTTACCAAACAGCAGCAACCGACGGGCGTTCCGTTCTGTTTGGTACAACAGATGGCCTGCTTTACTGCCTGAACGCCGCCACCGGCAAACTCAAATGGCGCTTCGGAGCACAGAGTGTCGTGAGTACGGCGCCGCTCATTTGCGGGAATCTGGTTTATTTCGGTTCGCTGGATCAGAAGTATTACTGCCTCGAACTCGATACAGGCAGAGATTTGTGGAGTTTCACCACTCGCGGTCGAATCCGCACGTCGCTCGTTACATGGGGAGATTATGTTCTGGGCGCTTCTGAAGACAGATACGTGTATGCTTTTGGTCGGCCGCCAATGTCCGGGGCAGAATCAGAGTAGGCCGGGAAGTGACATTCAACCTTTCAAAACGTTTTTTCTTCAATAGGCCGCTGGTTGTGGTGTTGATGGTTTGCTTCAATTTGTATGGCACTATGCCTGAATTGCTCCTGGCTCAGGAGGCGCCACAGCAAGCAGACCGTGGTTATCTCAATATCGTTACGAAACGAAGCGGTCTGGAAGTGAGGATCGACGGCGAATTGGCTGGTTTCACACCGCTGGGGTTACAGGAACTCACGGCTGGCTTGCACGAGATTCATGTCCGTCATCCCGACCGGCTGATTTGGTTAGATCAGGACTGGGTGGAGGAGGTCGAGGTGCCGGCAAATGACACGGTGGACGTGGATGTCAGCTTTATGCGCAGCTTTTCCATCAACTCAAAGCCGTATGGCGCCGCGGCCAGTTTAGATGGCGCTCCTGTTGGAGAAACCCCCGTATTTTTTAAACTGGATGGGGGCGAAATTGGGCAGGTTACTTTGTCAAAGCCGAACTACAGGGATACGACGTTCGTTGTGGGCAATTCGGATGTGTCATTCTTTGACGTGGTTCTGCAGTCAACGAATCTCGACATTCAAATGAAAATACAGGCGGCGGCACAAAAACAGCGTTCAACGAACAAATCTCGTTTTTTGACATCGGTGGGGGTTTCGGTGGTTTCGGGTGCTGTGGCGCTTTACTTTCGCGAGAAAGCAGACGGCCGGTACGATCGGTACTTGGAAACCGGCAATCCTGAGAAATTCGAAGCGTTATATGACGACGCCAAGAAGTTTGACAAATTTGCGGCAGTTTCGTTTGGCGTTTTCCAGGTCAGCGTGGTTTTCTCCTTCTTTTCCTTCTTGAAATTCGTCGATCAGTAATCGATATTCATGTTAAAAGGTCGACGTACTGCTGGCATCAGTCCTCTGGAATTTTTATCTTATCGCTTTGTATTCCTATCGGTTGCCGGACGATATGTCTGCAATAATGTAACCGAGTACAAAAATTTCTATTGAACTGCAGTTATCGATTGGCTACTTTGATGAATTCTGGTGTGGCAGAGCCGTAAGTAAAAAATGCAAACTGAATAAGAAGTGAAAAATTGATTGGAAGATTGAGGATAATGGGGGTAAATGAAACCCGATGATTTTGCGCAAGTGTTTTACAATTCTCCTGCTCTCTCTCGCGGCGACGGTGTACGCCAAGGAGACCATCCCGGAATGGGCGGCAGGCGCGGTTTGGTACCAGATTATACCGGAGAGATTCAGAAACATAAACCCTTCTGATGACCCCATCAAAAGCAGGGTCGTGGGCGAGGACATTGATGATTGGCAAGTGCATCCGTGGGCATCGGACTGGTACAAATTGCAGGTGTGGGAGGAGGCGCGCCACCTGCCATTTGCAGAGATCGTCGCGGACCGCCGTTACGGCGGAGACCTGATTGGCGTGATCGAAAAACTGCCTTATCTGAAGGATTTTGGCGTCGATGTGATCTGCCTGACGCCCATTTTCGAGTCTCCCTCTGTTGAAAAATATGACGCATCCACTTTCCATCACGTTGATAATAATTTTGGACTCAAGCGGGATGAGGATTGGAAGAGCATGCTGAGCGAGGATGAGAATCCGGAAAACTGGCAACTGACCACTGCGGACGAAGCCTTAATCGATCTCTTGAAGCAGGCACATGAGTTGGAGATGCGGGTGGTAATCGAGGTCGTGTTTAGTTACTGCGGTCTTGAGTTCTGGGCTTTTAAAGATCTCGAAGAAAATCAAGAGGAGTCGAAATACAAGGATTGGTTCGACGTGCTGCGGTGGGATGACCCGATGACGCCCGACACTGTGGAGTTTGACTATAAGAGCTGGCAGGGTGACAGAGACCTGCCGGTTTTCAAGAAAACTGCCGATGGCGACCTGGTTGAACCGGTTAGGAAATACATTTTTGACAGCACCCGTAGGTGGATGGACCCGGACAGCGACAGGGTTGTGATCGACGGCGTAGACGGCTGGCTGGTCAATGAAGTTGCTGACTTGCCGGCAAAATTTTGGGCCGAATGGAACGACCTGGTTCATTCCTTCAATCCGGACGCGCTTACGATTTCTGATTATTCTGCAGATGCAAAAGTCGTCAGGCGGCAGCAGTTTGACCTGGTTCGTGACCAGACTGTGTCTAACCGGATGGTAGATTTTTTTATTCACAAACGGGGCGAATCGCTGTCGGCGTTCATGAAAAATTTAAAGGTTGTCGGCGAAAGCCGCTCAGATCGAGAAACGTTCAGCATGCTAAACCAGCTCGACAGTCACAGAACCTACCGGATCGCCTCGTTGATCGTGAATGCGAACTCCGGCGCTGCGGATGGCGTTTCCGCAGATAATGGTTATCATCACTATAATCCAATCAAGCCGGACTCTACGCAGCGTAAAATTCAGAAATTGCTGACATTATTCCAACTCACCTATCCTGGGGCGCCGGTCATTTTTTACGGGGATGAAAGCGGAATGTGGGGTGGCGAATATCCCGACAACATCAAACCCATGCTTTGGCGGGAATTCATCTACGAAAAAGAAGCATACACCACCATCTGGGGGGAGCTAACGGTTGAGTCGAGCAGTGTTTTCGATCGGGATATCTTTAACCTGTACCGAAAGATGAACCGTGTGCGCCGCGATAATCCTGCCTTGCGCGTCGGGCAGTTGCAGGTGCATATCGCTGACGATGATAGCCAGGTTCTGGTTTACTCTCGCAAGCACAAAAGGAACGAAGTGTACGTTTTTATGAACCTCAGTTCTGTGCAGCGGCATGTGGAGTTGAGGCCCGGTTGGAGAAAAAATTTGAAAGTAAGAGATCCTTTCAGCAAGGGAAAGTACAAGCTGGATATTTTTGACATCAAATTCGATTTGGAACCATTTTCTTATCGGGTACTGATCAAGAAAAAATGATCGAGTTCGAAGAACTGACGAGAGTTTTTGACGGGAAAAAAGCGGTTGACCGGATTTCATTGCGTATTGAGCCGGGCGAAATTCTCGGGTTCCTCGGTCCTAACGGCGCCGGGAAAACCACAACTGTCAAAATGCTCACAGGAATGATCCTGCCTTCAAGCGGAACCGCCAGGGTGGCGGGGTTCGACGTTTCCGAATCTCCTCAAGAGGTGAAGAGAAGAATCGGCTATGTGCCGGAGTCAGGAGCGCTGTTCGAATCTTTAACTGCTTGGGAGCACCTCGAGCTTATTTCAGAATTGCACCACATCAAACCGGAGACTGCCCGCAACCGCATCGAGGAGTTGCTCGGTTTGTTCGGTATCGCGGAAGATAGAGATCAATATCTTAGCCGGTTCTCCAAAGGCATGAAGCAGAAAGTGCTCCTCGCGGCTGCGCTGTTGCCCAACCCCGAGGTTCTTTTCCTCGACGAGCCGCTCAACGGGCTTGACGCCAACACCTCTCTCGTCATCAAGGAGTTGTTGAAAAAGTTGGCGGCCCAGGGCAAGACCATCATGTTCTGTTCACATATTCTGGAAGTGGTTGAGAGGATTTGCACCCGAATTGCGATTATCGACCGGGGACAGATAGTGGCAACCGGTACCACGGATGAAATTATGGCCGCAACCTCGCAGAAGACGCTCGAGCGGGCATTCAGCCAACTCACAGGCTCTCCTGACGTCCATCAGTCTTCGGAGGATTTTCTGCAAGCGCTCGAACGTGTCTGATGCTCAGATTTCTTGTTGAGAAGACAGGCGCCGACTATCGGCAGTGGCTCGCGCTCACCAAAGCTTTGATCAAGAAAGACTTTCGCGAGTCTTCGATGTCTTCCGTCCTGCGGCACGGTAAGACGGGCGGGCGCACGTTTTTCACACTCATCTTCTACTATTTGCTCACCGGCCTGATATTTGTACCCCTGGTTTTGTCCACACCGGATGTTTTCATGTCGTCCGTGCTGCTCATCACCTACACCATGTTTATGATAGGCAGCTTGATTCTGGTGGAATATCATTCGGTCGTGATTTCTGCTGACGACTATTTTGTTCTCGGTTACCAGCCGCTTTCGTCGCGCACATTTTTTCTGGTCAAGCTCGCCAATCTGCTTTTTTATGTCCTCACTTTTACGTTGGTGCTGGCCCTGCCTGCTATTCTGACTTTTCTATTCGGTGATGGCATCGATCTTGTGCTTGGTGTAACGGCTTTCATTAGTGTGTTTCTGGCGAATCTGACCGTGGCACTGACGATCATCCTGATTTACACTGTTATTCTCAAGAAGGCGGGTCCTGCCAGGCTGCAAAACATCCTGGCATTGTTCCAGGTGGGACTGGCCTTTTTTATCTACAGCGGCTTTTTTGTGTTGCCCCGGTTGATGGAGAGCAGAGGCTTTCATGAGTTCGATTTTGCCAACTCACCGTGGGTGTTTGTGGCGCCGCCGGCCTGGTTTGCAAGTTACATGAGCATCGCCTGGAACGGCGGAGTCCCGAGGGCATGGTTGCTTGCAGGCCTATCTCTGGTTGCCGTAGGGGCTTGTGGCTACTTTGCTTTCGCAAAGCTTTCGATCGGGTATGCCGCTGCCATCGCAACGCTCGAAACCAGGCAGTCGGCTCCGCAACAAAAACGGAAGAACTTCCTCAAGCTATTCTACTTTTTCTTGCTTGCGCCGGAAGAACGAGTGGTGGCGCGATTGATCCGGAATCAGTTTGTGCATGACAACAAGTTCAAGATGGCCGTGCTGGGTATCTTGCCGCTGACGGTTTTCTACCTCTTTCTCGGCACACAGCAGGGCCCGCTTGCAAACCCGTTTGTTACACGCGATATTGACATGGGCCATTCCGGCCTGCTTTATCTGCTCATCTTTCTTTTCCCAATGATGCTACGTACGTATGTGACGCAAAGCGACGCGTTTCAGGCTTCCTGGATTTTTTACACAACGCCGACCGACATTAGCCGGCTTGTTTTGGCTGAAAAAAACTTCCTGATGATCTACTTCGTCCTGCCGTTCCTGCTCATCTTAAGTGGCACCTTCTACTACCATTTTGGCAACCTGCTGCACGTCTTGCTGCATATCCTGGTGCTTGGATTGCTGTCGCATCTGTTCCTGCAGTTCGCCTTTTTGTATTCCCCCGACCTGCCGTTCTCCCGACCCAACGTCAAAGGACGCCGTTCCATGAACCTGGCCATGTTTCTGATTTTCGTCCCGTTTATCATTTATCTGGGCCTGCCCTTGATTTTTGAGCATGTCTACGGCCGTCCTGCAAGTTTCATTGTATTTACAATCGCCATCCTGCTTGTCTCTTTCGTTCTTGAAAAACTGATCAAAGTTCGTGTTTCTGCTCAAATGAAAACGCTTGAATTTCCAGCTTAGTTATAGTATTTGCCCTGGATTTTTGCAGTTTCATTTTGCTTAAAATATTTGTATCATGGACGAAATGTGACCCTCAGCTGGTGATCGTTTTGAATATTCCATCCTAGGAAAGCGAGCTTTGTGATAGAAAAGATAAGGATGCTGTTTTATTCACTGTTGATTGTTTGTTCGGCGTGTTCGCGTCATACAGAAGGGAAAAAGTACGGTGAAGCCGCTAACTCGCACTGCCGCCACCGATATTAGTGACATTCTCAGCCGCCCTGAGGACTTCGTCGGGCAACGCGTGTTGATTACCGGCGAGATTGCAGATGTGTGTCAAAAAAAAGGCTGCTGGATCGACGTGGTCAGCGACAATAAGAAAATTCGGGTTAAGGTGAAAAATGACGTCATGGTGTTTCCCGTTACTGCAAAGGGGAAAATTGGAATGGTTGAAGGAGAAGTTGAGAAGCTGGAATTGTCCGAGGAACAGCTTATTGAGAAAAAAACACGAGGCCGAGGAAAGGGGGAGAGCAGTTCGATCCTGCTTCGGTTTCTGAAGGAACTGCTATCTACCGGATCAAAGGGAGCGGTGCTGTTGTCACGGATGCAGTGTAGGGGCAGGCTGAACCTTGCGTCGTAACTCTCTTTTTCTAGCGGCTCTGGCTCTGCTGCT
>SMXE01000150.1 GCA_004357015.1 Caldithrix sp. | reverse complement strand
CTTCTTTCACCTGATCGTTCTTGCCAAGCAGCAAATCACCTTTGGCAGAATCGGACAGATTTCTTAGAAGAATGGCGTTGACCTCGGTCATTCTCCGCATGAAAGCCGCTTCCTGACTCCGCAGCACGATGAAGCTGAATACGATCAGCACTGCAATCACGATGGCCAGAATAATCAAACCGAGTTTAAACCGGATGGGGAGAAATCTGAAACGCTCAACAAAAACATGCCAGCAAGAAGCCAATTGCAGGTCAACCCTGTGCAGCAAGCTGCGCCATGCGGACAAAGTCGGGTGCCCGCCTTTGTCTGATGTTGCTTGAGGTTGTGTTTGAGCTACTTGAGACACGTCTCGATGATCCTGAAGATCAGTAATCGCTTGGGGCCGGCTCGATCTTGATACTCTCGATCTCAAAAATTTGCATTTCCTTTTGTACTGCCCCCCAAAGAAAGTATAAAAGGAACACAAAAAATATTGCTAAGAACACCAGCCTACGCACAGACTTTTTTGAGACCGGAGCGCCATTTCTGATACTCTTAAATCTGATACGAGGGCCTGATTCGTCCTCGTCGTCAGGTTCAGAATAATAAAAAGGCGTATAGGCAAATTTCCGGGGTTGTCGCTTAACAAACAAATTCTGTAAGAACATCGCAGCTTTATAAGATAATTACATGCAAAGACGCTTGCAAAGGAAACCATATCAAAAAAAACACGACTTTTTGGAAAACTTCGCCCTCAGGCGCAACAAAAGTCAGTGACAAAAA
The DNA here is from genome assembly GCA_004357015.1 of Caldithrix sp. Classification (GTDB taxonomy): domain Bacteria; phylum Zhuqueibacterota; class Zhuqueibacteria; order Oceanimicrobiales; family Oceanimicrobiaceae; genus CR04bin15. Next base: position 4,985 of record SMXE01000150.1, on the reverse strand, counting down.
TAGATAAAAAATGTCTAAGAGTCAAGAAGTTTGAGAGGTGGGATTTGCCGCAAAACGGACTGTGGTGACCGTGAATCAGGCCATTTCACATGTAGAAAGTATTCAGTAATTGAGCCACCTGAGACACGAGAAATCATGAAAAAACTCCACGAGTCCGCGCAGCATCTGCCAACTCGAACGCTCCTTTTAATTGACAAAATCCGGAGAAATGAATATCTTTGGCCCGCTCGACTATACACTATAACAGGAAGACCAGTATATGACAAAAGACAACTCGAAATCTCCCGGCCAAAAGTTCGAAACCCTGATTGCGATCATGGCCAGATTACGGGCGCCGGATGGCTGCCCCTGGGACCGGGAGCAGACCCATGAAACGTTGCGGCAGTATCTGCTGGAAGAGGCCTACGAAGTGCTGGAAGCAATTGACAGCGGCGATGCACACCACCTGCAAGAAGAACTCGGCGACCTGCTGCTACAAACCATTTTTCATGCTCAAATCGCGGCAGAGCGGGGTGCCTTTGAAATTTCAGACGTTGTTGAGGCGATTTCTGACAAACTGATCAGACGCCACCCCAACGTGTTTGGCGACGTAGAAATCAATTCCGCCGCGGAGCAATCCGTGAATTGGGAGAAAATCAAGAAGCAGGAAGGCAAATCGTCCACCATCGACGGTGTGCCAAAAGCGCTCTCCGCTCTGCTGCGTGCGTGGCGCATTCAACAAAAAGCATCGACAGTGGGCTTTGACTGGCCTGAGACAAAGCCGGTTTGGGCTAAAGTTCTGGAAGAATTGGATGAGCTAAAAGAGGCGTGCGAAAACGAAAACCCGGATAACATCGAAGAAGAATTTGGGGATTTGATGTTTTCAATGGTCAATCTCTCCCGCTTCATAAATGTCAATCCGGAAGACGCGCTGCGCAAGACCATCAAAAAGTTCAGCCAGAGATTCAAGCAGGTGGAAGCACACTTCGAAGCTGCCAACCGTAACATGAGTGAGGCAACTTTGCAAGAAATGGATGAGCTCTGGGAAAAGGCAAAGCGGCAAAATGCCCGTTGACGGCGCCCCTGCGCTCTGTCCCCTGCCATCTACGAACGCTACTTTTCTGTCTACTCCTGTGCGGCCGCAATTATCTTCTGCGTGAAATCGTGCGGCATGACTTCGTAACTTGCAAATTTTCTTCGATGAATGCCACGGCCGTGCGTGATCGACCGCAAAGTCGTCGAGTACTTGTACAGCTCGGCCAGCGGAACTTTGGCTTTAACAATCTGAAAATGCCCTTCAGACTCCATGCCCGATATTTTGCCTCTGCGACTGGAAATATCCCCCATGACATCGCCCATATATTCTTCCGGAACCACGACTTCAACCTCATAAATGGGTTCCAGCAACACCGGCTTGGCTTCCCTAAATGCTTTTTTAAAAGCCATGGAACCGGCAACCTTGAATGCCATTTCGGATGAATCGACGTTGTGGTAACTGCCGTCATAGAGCGTCACCTTAACATCTGTGGCTTGATAACCAGCTAGCACGCCATCATCCATCGCCTCCTTAATTCCCTTTTCAACTGCCGGGATAAACTTTCCGGGAATGACGCCACCTACAATGGCGTTGACAAACTCAAAGCCGCTGCCACTAGGCTGGGGTTCGATCTTAATCCACACATCTCCATACTGTCCCCGGCCACCTGACTGCTTCTTGTACTTGCCCTGGACTTCTGCTCGGCCATGGACGGTCTCCCGGTATGGGATTTTCGGCTCAACCAATTCCACATCAACACCGAACTTTTCCTTGAGGCGTCTCACAACGATGTCCAGATGCAGCTCGCCCTGGCCCGAGATGATGGTTTGATGCAACTCACCATCGTAGTTTACCAGAAAGGTTGGATCCTGCTCGTGCAGCGTGTGAAGACCGCTGAAAATTTTATCTTCGTCACCCTTCGCCTTTGGCTCTACGGCAATTCTAATCACGGGTGGCGGAAAATCGATTCCTGCGACCACTACGGGTTTTTTCTTGTCGCACAGCGTGTTTCCGGTATGCGTGTCTTTTAGCTTCACGGTGGCGCCTATGTCACCGACATTCAATGACCTTATTTCTTTGCGAGTCTTGCCATTCATCAAGTAAATCTGCCCGATTTTTTCAACAACATTTCGCGTGGCATTTAGCACGTCAGTGCCGGCCACGAGCTTGCCAGACATGATTCGAAAAAATGACATCTCACCAAGATGCTCCTCGTTGACGGTCTTAAATATAAGCATAGCCAGCGGCGCATCAACAGCACAAGGTAGCTTGATCTCCTCCCCGCTGCCAGCCTTTTTGGCGACCTCTGGCTCGCGGTCGGCCGGTGACGTGCCATACTCAGTGACAAAATCCATCAGGTGCTGAACGCCGATGTTCCTGGCCGCCGAACCGCACAAGACCGGAAATAGAGACCGTTTAACAATGCCGACCTTCAGGCCTCTTTTGATATCATTTTCGGACAGACTGCCTTCTTCAAAGAACTTTTCCAGCAATTCATCGTCGCTTTCCGCGGCGAGTTCAACCAGTTTTTCGTGCAGCTTCTCCGCTTCGCTCTTGAGGTCATCCGGCACCTCACTGGCAGTATATTTGCCAGATCCGTCATACTTTACAAGTTTCATCTTGATCAGATCAACAAAAGAGTCGAAATCCTGGCCAGGATTTATCGGCATATGAATCTGAACGCCTTTGTTCTTGAAGTGGCGTTGAACCGCAGCAAACGATTTATCATAATCCGCATGCTCCTTGTCCATTCTATTGACGAAAAAGAGTGTGGAAACACTGTAACCATCGGCGAGTTTCCACACACTTTCCGTACCAACTTCCACCCCGGAGACAGCATTCAAAACGATGATACCCAGATCAGCCACTCGCAATGTTCCTTTCACCTCGCCGATAAAATCCGAGTAGCCCGGCGTATCAAGAAGATTCAATTTGCAGTTCTTCCACTCACAGTGGAGCAATCCCGTACTGATAGAAATTTGTCGATCGATCTCGTCTGCATTGTAATCTGAAACAGTAGAACCGTCGTTCACAGTCCCCTGCCGGTTGACTTCACCAGCAGAAAAAAGTAGGGCTTCGGCTAAAGTAGTTTTTCCAACAGTCGCGTGACCAATGATCGCCAGGTTTCGTATGTTCTCAGGAGAATACTCTTTCACAGTTAACCTCCACGGCTCATTCATTAACAGAACTAACTACATTTTCTACGACAAAAACACTGCCCGCAGGCTCTGCATGGGCTAAAAAAAGAGAGCCCTTAAAGCTCCCAGAAAACTACGACTAATCACGGTTATTTGAACAGTCATTTTAACACTTTGTGATCTGCCTAAAAACTCTTTGCAGCACCTTCGGCGGTTTCATACGCCTCGAAAATGGTGTTCAACTTCGTCATGACCAAAATTCCTTCCATCATTTCATCGATGGACGCCAATTTCAAATTTCCCCCCTTATTTTTCAAGGAGGTCAAGGCCGAGATAAGAATGCCCAAGCCTGAGCTATTCATGCGCTTAACTTCAGACAAATCTACTACGACGTTCGTGATCCCTTTGTCAATAAAACCGTATATCGCATCCCTGAACTCGTCTGATCCGGGAGGCCCACCCATAAGTTTTCCGCTTACGTCTAAAATAGCAACATCACCGACCATTCGTTCTTTGATTTTCATAGACCCTCCTTAATCGGGGACAAAAAAGTAAGATGATTGCCTGTTGTAAAGAACTCAGAAAGCGAAGATTTGTATCTGTTATAATAAAACAAAAAGCGCAAAAAAGTCAAGAAAAAGTTTGAACGTAAGTCGGAGTATATTAAAGAGAAATGCCGCCTCAATTACGTTTTTTTATTGACATGCTTCACATATTTTCGTATATTCGGGGCAAAATAAGAAATCGAGCATTTGTTAAGGAGAAAGTAATTACGGCATGGCAAATTACGCATCAGCTATTAGAAGAATAAGAAGGAGCGAAAAATCCAGGCAGCGCAACAAGCATTACAAATCCCGGATGAAAACTGCAATCAAAAGGGTACTCGCATCGGAAAATAAAGAAGAGGCTCTGCAGTTGTTTTCTCAAACGCAAGGCCTACTGGACAAACTGGCCTCCAAAGGCATCATTCACAGAAACAAAGCTGCGAATCAAAAATCACGACTGGCTGTGCACGTAAACGGCTTATCGTCGTAGTTGATTTCAGAACATACGAAACCGGGCTAGTGAATCTCTGCTGGTAATTCCCCCTAATTCCGATGAGATTCCAAACCCGGTTTCTTTTTTATTTGGATATGTTGTAATTTGGCGCCTCCCTTGAGATGGCAATATCGTGCGGATGGCTTTCCATTAAACCGGCGGATGTGATTTTCACAAACTGCGTTTTCGTTCTTAACTCTTCTATGTTTTTCGCGCCACAATAGCCCATTGCAGCTCTCAGACCGCCGACCATTTGGTAGACCACTTCCGAGACTTTTCCGCGATAAGGCACACGGCCCTCAATCCCTTCCGGCACGAGTTTTCGTAGATCCTGCTCGCCTTCCTGAAAGTATCTATCTTTGCCGCCCTGCTGCATTGCTGACAGCGACCCCATGCCGCGATAGACTTTGAAGCTCCTGCCCCCCAAGAAAACCTTCTCCCCAGGACTTTCCTCTGTGCCGGCGAACAGACTTCCAATCATTACGGTGTCTGCGCCGGCTGCAATCGCTTTGGGCACGTCTCCGGTCTGCTTAATGCCGCCGTCCGAGATGAGCGGCACTCCCTGCTGCGTACAAACTTTCGCGCATTCCATTACAGCCGTGATCTGCGGCATGCCAATTCCTGCCACGACGCGTGTCGTACAAATCGCACCAGGCCCCATGCCTACTTTGACGCTGTCGGCACCGGCATCGATCAACGCACGTGCACCGTCAGCAGTGGCAACATTGCCGGCAATGATATCGACCGACGAAAATTGTTTCCGAATATGCTTAAGCGCATCCAGCACGCCCTTT
>SMXE01000149.1 GCA_004357015.1 Caldithrix sp. | reverse complement strand
GGTTTTTCTTGCTCAGAAGATAGCAGTCAAAATTGGGTATCCTATCCTGACGGCATTCCAAAGTCCCAATCTTTTCTTCGATAAAATCGAAACCGACCGCCGGATTAGTGGAGCTGTCGCAGCCGTACCATTGTCAAAAGGAATTGTGCTTGAGAATGAACGGATCGTCAACACGCATGAGGTCATAACGCCGGCAATACTGGAGAAGCTGAATTCCCTGGCGGCTGCCAAGGCCGAACGTGAGGTGCAGGTCGGCGGCATCCGGCTGATCCTGCCGTACATTGGGCGGGTGCTCATCGTTTCTCTGGCGCTTTCTTTCACGCTGTTGTTCTTGTCCATTGCCAGACGGGAGATTTTCGAAAACCTGAAAAAGATGTTGATGATTTTCATCATCTTCATGTTTGTGGTCGTCATAACTTTCACGCTGAATAAGCTGGGCTATTCAACGAATCTCAAGTACCTCATCCCAATTTCAATTGCATCAATGCTGCTGACGATTTTCTTTGATGTCAGGACTGCCTTCATTGGGACGGTGAGTCTGAGCATCATCATTGGCGCGCTGCGCGGAAATGATTTTGGCATGATGGTCATCCCGCTATTTGTTGGCACGCTTTCGACGTTTGCGGTGCGGGAAATTCAGGCGCGCTCGTGGATCTTGAAGGGCTTTTTTTATATATCCGGAGCTTACATACTCGCCATTAGCACCATTGAATTTTTGAAACACACGGAGTTTCACGAATTGTGGGAAATGTGGGCTTTCGGGATCGTCAATGGCTTGCTTTCTCCGATTCTGGCGTACGGCCTGATGATCATCTTCGAATACGTTTTTCAGATGACTACAAATTCAACGTTGTTGGAGTTGTCCGACCTGAACAAACCGCTGCTGCGACAACTCGCCATCCGCGCCCCCGGAACGTATCACCACAGCATTATGGTAGGGAACCTGTGCGAGGCCGCTTCCGAGACCATAGGAGCGAATGCGTTGCTGGCACGCGTGGCCTCCTATTACCATGACATCGGTAAGATGGAGAAGGCGGAGTATTTTGTTGAAAACCAAAAAGGCGGCAAAAATCCGCACGAAAAACTCACGCCGTCTATGAGTTGTCTTATTTTGATCAATCATGTTAAACGTGGGATCGAGACAGCGGAAGAGCACCATTTGCCAGAAGAGATACGGCAGTTCATTCCGCAGCACCATGGCACAAACATCATTCGTTTCTTTTATCAGAAGGCGCTTGAAAACAGCGAGGACAGTGAGGTAGACGAAGCCAGCTTTCGCTATCATGGACCAAAGCCGCAGAGCAAAGAGGCCGCTATCATGATGCTTGCCGACGCAATTGAAGCTGGTTCGCGCACACTGAAAGACCCGACAGTCAGCCGTATTCGAAGCATGGTGGATAATCTGATTCAGGAGCGTCTGCTGGATTCGGAGCTTGATGAAAGTCCACTGACCATGCGCGAACTGAAAAAGGTTCGTGAGAGCTTCGTAAACACGTTAACCGGCATGTTTCATGGTCGTGTCGAGTATCCGCAGACGGAAAAAAGAACGCCGAAACGGACGCCCAAAAAAGCAGTTGATGCTTAAGAGCAACATTTTTCACAATCAGATAAGCGATATTTCGACGGACGGAATTGCGGAGCTTGTGCAAACTGTTTGGAATGCAGAAGGCCAAACAGGGGGCGAGATAAATATCATTCTTGTAGATGATGACAAAATGGTTGAATTGAACCGAGCCTATCTTAACAGAGATTACAAAACAGATGTGATTGCCTTCCCTTTGTCGGACGAAGCGGCCGAGTCCTTTGAAGGGGAGATTTACATTAGCGTTGATCGCGTCATCGAAAATGCGCTTCACTTTGAAGTTCCTGCGCACGTCGAACTACGGCGCATGGTGGTGCATGGCGTCCTGCATTTTCTCCACTATTCGGATAAAACAGTCGCCGGCAAAGAGAGGATGACGGCGAGAGAAGATCACTATTTAAGACAATTTGAATTAAGTTAACTAGTTTCGACAACAATTGGACCCTGACTCGTACATTGTTTCCGGCATTGTTTTAGTGGTTTCGGCGTTGTTGTTCGTCTTCTTTGCCGGCGCCGAAGTGGCCTTCCTGGCGCTGCTGGAAACGTCCCCGCTGGAACTCAAGAAAAAGCGCAGCAAAGGCTCAAAGCGTATAGAGTCACTGCTGGCCAACGGCCACTCTTTGCTACTCGCCATTAAGCTGGCGCGATGGGTGACCACCGTCTCTTTGGTGAGTGCGTGCGCGTTTGTGTCTTTCCTAGTAGCTGAACTTTTCGGACTGCCAGGCTGGCTCATTTTGTTTCTGGCTGTGGTGCCACTAACGGTATTCTTCTTTGCTGTCATTGAGATATGGGCCGGACGTTTTGTCCTCAGCAACAGCGCCGGATTTGCGCAGACCGTGTCTCTGCCCTTGTTGCTCTACTACAAAACTGTGAGTCCGTTTACCAATACGCTGGCAAAGTTTCTACGGTTCGTTTCTGTCAAGTTTAAACTCAATGGCAACGGCTTGAGCCATCGGGGGGTTCTGGCGATGGTTGAAGATGCGAACGGCAACGAGCTCGAGGAAGATGAGCGGGAAATGATTCACTCGATCATCGAATTTGGCGAAACCCAAGTACATGAAGTTATGATTCCGCGAACGGACATGGTTTGTGTTGAGGACAAAGCCGACGTCAAGAGGTTGGTCATGCTCATCAAGGAGAAAGGCCACTCGCGAATTCCGCTTTATTCTGATGATGTCGACAATATACTTGGCATCATTCACATCAAGGATTTGCTGCCGTACATTGGCGCCGCTGCGAAGGCAAAATCGCCGAACCTGTTGAGGCTTGCCCGGCCCGCGTATTTCGTGCCTGAGACCAAGAAGCTGGACCGGCTGCTTCATGAGTTCCGACAGGAAAAAGGTCACATGGCCATCGTAGTCGATGAGTATGGCGGCACGGCTGGTCTGGTAACACTGGAGGATGTGATCGAAGAGATCATCGGTGACATTCAGGATGAGTACGACAAAGAGGCGCCGCTGTTTAAGAAGATCGAGAAAAATGTTTACGACGTCGATGCCAAAATAGGGCTTGATGAACTGAATGATGCTCTGGACTTTGATCTACCCACCGACGGCGATTATGAAAGTCTCGGCGGCTTTATCCTCAACCTGACGGGATATGTGCCGGACGAAAACGAAGTTGTACGTTACGAGAACTACGATTTCCTGGTGGAGGTGGTGGTTCGAAATCGCATCAAACGCGTGCGATTGACCGTAAACCAGGCAGAGCAAGAAGAGGAGACTTAATGAGCAAGAATTCCATCGATAACAAGATGAACAAGATTGTGTCTCTATGCAAACGAAAAGGCTACATTTTTCAATCGAGCGAAATTTACGGCGGCCTGGATAGCTGTTACGATTATGGCCCGCTGGGCATCGAGCTAAAAAGGAACGTCAAGGAATTTTGGTGGAAGAGCATGGTGCAGTACCGTGACGATATTGTTGGGTTGGACGCAGCCATCCTGATGCACCCCCGTATTTGGGAGGCCTCTGGTCACGTGGAAGGTTTCGTCGATCCTTTGATCGACTGCAAAACCTGCAAGGGCCGTTTTCGCGCTGACCAACTCGAGAGCACGCCGTGCCCGCAGAAACCGAGCAAAATGGTTAACGAGTGCGGCGGTGAGTTGACCGAAGTCCGCCAGTTTAACCTGATGTTCAAAACCCACATGGGAGCGGTGGAGGAAGACGCTTCCGCCGTTTATCTGCGCCCGGAGACCGCGCAGGGCATCTATGTGAACTACACGAATGTGCTGCAATCCTCGCGACAGAAAGTGCCGTTCGGCATCGCTCAAATCGGCAAGGCGTTCCGTAACGAAATCACGCCGCGTTATTTCATCTTCCGCACCCGCGAGTTCGAACAGATGGAAATGCAGTTTTTCGTGAAACCGGGCAGAGACGAGGAGTGGTTCGAATATTGGAAAGAGCAGCGCATCCGGTGGTACGATGAGCTGGGTATCCGCAAGGAAAACCTGCGCTTTCACCAGCACGATGAGAATGAGCTGGCGCACTACGCCGCTGTCGCTTTTGACATCGAATACAACTTTCCGTTTGGCTGGAAGGAGCTTGAGGGCATCCACAATCGCACGGATTTCGACCTGAAACGCCACATGGAATATTCCGGCAAGGATCTGCGGTACTTCGATGACGCCACCCGTGAGCGCTTCGTGCCGTATATTATCGAGACCTCGGCAGGCTGTGACCGAACATTGTTGACAGCGCTGGTAGACGCCTACGAAGAGGAAGAGTTGGAAAATGACACCCGCACGGTTTTGCGGCTTTCTCCGAAGATCGCGCCGATCAAGGCTGGCATTTTTCCGCTGGTCAAGCGTGACGGTATGCCGGAGCTCGCCCACAAAATCCACGATGATCTCAAGCGGCACATGATGGTGTTTTACGATGAAGGCGGCGCGGTGGGCCGGCGCTATCGCCGGCAGGACGAAGCCGGTACGCCATTCTGTATCACGGTGGATTCGCAGACATTGGAGGACCAGACCGTGACGATACGCGAACGCGATTCCATGCAGCAGGAGCGGGTCGGAATGGATGCGATTCTGAACTACCTGCACGAGCGAATTAATTAGAGGCAATCTGGATGCATTGCGTTCGCAAAAGCCCGCTCAGAAAGCGGGCTTTTGCTATTATTAGAATATTGATAATTCATTGATTTTCGCAATTTATTGGGCTACATTTTCCCGTTCCGAAACTGAGGCACGAACGTGACTTTGATTGACAAGAGGTTGTATAAATAGCGCGTTTTTCTACTTACCAGTTGGAGGTCCGGAAATGAAGAAGATTATTCTGATTTTGGGTTTGGTTTTCTCAACGAGTCTGTTGGCGCAAGTGAGCGACGTTCCCGTCAAATTTGATGGCCAGATCCGGATTCGAGGCGAGGTTGATGCCCGAGACTTTGATAACGATACGGACACGAACACTTATACTTTATCGCGCATACGGTTTGGCGCCAGAATGGCACCTCACGAAGATGTTGATGTCTACGTTCAGTTGCAGGACTCGAGAGCATTTGGGGCAGAAACGAACACCCTGGCAAGCAGTGCGAACATCGATCTCCATCAGGGTTACGTTCAGGTGCGAAATTTTTTGGGGAAGCCGATCTCGATAAAGGTCGGTCGGCAGGAGATGCTGTACGCCAACCAACGCTTGATCGGCCCGGTCGGCTTTAGCAACGTCGGTCGCTCATTCGATGGCGTCAAGTTAACGTTCGGCAAGCAGAAAACGTTTGATGTCTTTGCGACGATCATCAAAGAGGGGAACACAGCGGTGACAGGTCCTGCCACGCCAGCATCCACGGCAGGACAGGAAAATACGGATTACAATTTTTGGGGTTTGTATTATAAATACCGCCACAATCCGAAATATGAACTTGATGGCTACTTCTTATTCGAATCCGACGAGAATGAAGTCGTGCCCGGTGAAGACAATTTGAAGCGCGCCACGCTCGGCTTTTACAGCAAAGGACAATTGTCAGAGAGATTTGACTTTGAAAGTGAAGCCGCGGTTCAGTTCGGCAACCGGCGGGGGCAGGATGTCTCTGCCCTCATGCTTACTGGGTCCGTCGGCTACACGTTTCCATCGGTGCGGAAGTATGTAGTAAGGGTCGGATACGATTTCCTCTCAGGCATGGATGCAGCCGACGAAGATTACAAAGTTTTCGATACTTTGTTTGCCACGAACCACAAGTTTTACGGTTTCATGGACTATTTCATTAACATACCGGTCAACACCGCCGGGCAAGGATTGCAGGATTTTATGGTCAAAGGGCGCATTCCTTTGAGCGATGTTTGGCAGTTGGACGCCCATTTCCACAACTTCAGAGCGGCCAAAGGTGAGGAAAAGAACTTTGGCACCGAATTGGATCTCGTCTTGAACTATGCCTACAATTCGGCCGTTTCTTTTCAGTTTGCCCTTGCTTTTTTTGACCCGGGGGACTTGATGGAGGCTCGGTTTCAGAACTCCGACTTTGGTGTGTGGTCGTACACGACGTTGCTAGTGGGTTTTTAGCAATGGCGCAAACGATGTTCATGGGGCACCTGATATTCAACTTGTTTCCCGGACAAAATGCTTGAACCATTGGGAAAAGCTTAGTATTCTAAGCTCGGCCGTGACTTTTTTTGATTTGTCACCTTTTACCCATTTACATAAATCCTAGGCAAGGAGGGAGCATGCAAAACTTGGCGCGTTTTTTTGTGTTTGCCGCGATATCACTGATGTTCATAAATAGCTGCACACAGGAAGAAGTCCCTGAGTCCGCCAGCGGCTCGCAGTTCGATGCCTCAAAGTCCGATCCGAAGGCAGTGGAGGTCATCGAACAGATGTGGCAGGCGCTGGGCAAGGACAAGTGGGACCGGGTTGCTTATTTGAGCTTTCGTTGGCTCGTTGAAATCGATGGCCAAATCCGGGCAGACTTTCGGCACGATTGGAACCGCCAGGACAACCGCTACCGCGTGGAAGGGACCAACCGGGAAGGTCAACATTTCCTGGCGATTTTTGACACGCAAACAAAATTGGGCGATGTCTATCTCGATGGGGAAGGCGTGACGGTGGACTCGACCAAAACACAACTGCTGGACTACGCCTACGGCCGCTATATAAACGACAGTTACTGGCTGATCATGCCGTACAAGCTGAAGGATCCCGGCGTGATTCTGAACTATGACGGCGAGCAGGAAGTGGACGGTAAACCGTGCGATATCGTCAAAATTACCTTCGAAAGCGTTGGCCTGACCCCAGGCGACACCTACTGGGCGTTTATCGATAAAGAAGATCATTTGATGAAGCGCTGGGAATACCATCTGGAAGATTGGCCAGCAGACCGGGAGCGATCTGGAGCGAGTTGGCAAGATTGGCAAGACTTCGGCGGCGTGAAGCTGGCTCTGAACAAGCCATTTTTGGGCCGGCCCGGGCATATTTTTTTCAAAGACGTTAAAGTGTCTGACATGATGGACGCCAGCACTTTCGATGTAACTTCCAAAACGTTTTGAAATAAAGCCGCGGATTAAACGAGATGAAAAGAATGAACATCTCCTCCGGTGCACCGTGGGAGTCCATCGTCGGCTACTCGCGCGCGGTAAAGATCGGTTCGCACATTTATGTTTCCGGCAGCACAGCTATCGATTCCAATGGCAAGATGGTTGGCACCGGCGATCCGTATGCGCAGACTGTCCAGGCGCTGAAGAATATCGAGACTGCCCTGCACAAAGCTGGTGCAAATATGAAAGATGTGGTACGAACCCGGATTTATGTAACCAACATTGATGATTGGGAAAAGGTCGGAAAAGCGCATGGAGAATGTTTCCGGGACATTCTGCCTGCGACCAGCATGTTAGAGGTAAGCCGCCTGATCGACCCTGAAATGTTGGTGGAAGTCGAAGCGGTCGCAGTAGTGAAGGAATGATCCGCTTTACAGCATTTTTATTGGAATTTGTTTAGGAATCTGATCTGAGGAAGGGCCGGGTATGGCGATCAAGAAGTGGATGCTCTACGGCGCTAACGGTTACACGGGTAAACTCATCGCACGTGAGGCGAAAAACCGGGGACTGAATCCGATATTGGCTGGCCGGCACAAAGAAGCTATTCCGCGGCTTGCGAGAGAGCTGGGTTTGGAATTCCGGGTATTCGGCCTTGAAACTCCGTCTTTCATTCTGGAGAGTATCTCGCAGGCAGATCTTGTGCTGCACTGTGCCGGGCCGTTTTCGCAGACGAGCACACCGATGATGCAGGCCTGTTTGGCTGGGAAGACACACTACCTCGATATCACTGGCGAGATCGAGGTTTTCGAGGCCATACGGAAACACAACACAATCGCGAAGCAGCGCGGCGTGATGCTGCTGCCCGGCGTGGGTTTCGACGTTGTGCCAACGGACTGTCTCGCCTTGAACCTCAAAAAATATTTGCCGGACGCCGACCGCTTGCTGCTCGCGTTTGACGCCCGTGGCGGGCCGAGCCGGGGCACGGCCCTAACGATGATCGAAGGCCTTAAGACGGGGGGGAAAGTGCGCGAAGAAGGTATGCTGAGGAATGTCCCGTTTGCCTACAAAACCATGGAAGTCCCGTTTGTTCATAAGAAATTGTGGTCCACCACGATTCCCTGGGGAGACGTTTCTACTGCTTTTCATACCACCGGCATTCCAAACATCGAGGTGTATGGCGCGACCAGGAAATCCACGATTCGCATGATGAAGCTGCTGCGGCCTTTCAGAGGTTTGCTGGGTACGCGGTTGGTTCAAAAGACACTGAAGCAAAGGGTGGCTCGCAGCGTTACGAATCCGACAGCGAAGGAGCGTGCGAAAACAAAGAGTTACATCTGGGGCAAAGTGCTGAACGCAAGCGGCGAGTCCAGGGAGGCGCACCTTGTGTTGGCAAATGGCTACGATGTCACGGTGGAAGCAGCGCTGGGCACCGTCGAGCACTTCATGGCGAACGATCCTGAGCCGGGTGTGCAGACGCCGGCCAGAATATTGGGAGAGCATTTTATCCGCACTTTGCCCAATGTCGAAATGCGGTTTGAGACTTAAGCACCCAAGGACACAAAACCAACAAAATGTGATTTCTGATCTACCTATTGGATTTCAAGGGATGACATCCCAATCCGGCAACTTTCTGCCTGGGGTTTTGTCCAAAATACGACGAACTTTCTTTCTTAGTTCCGGTATCGATTTTCTGGATAACCTGGATTCCAGAGCAGACAACGTTTCCAATTTAGTGAGGGTCGTATTCAACAGATAATTCGCCAATTGAT
>SMXE01000148.1 GCA_004357015.1 Caldithrix sp. | reverse complement strand
GATTAGCTCCAAAAGTGCCCCCAGAAGCGAACGACTCGGATAGATCAGCGGGGCATTTGCACATTTGGTCTCTTCAACCGTAAGACTTGTCATCTTCTTCTCCCCTTTGGCATTCCCCGGAATCAATTACATCCACAACGAGTACGCCTTGCTTCGCTTCATTCAATTGACATCCGAGACAAAATAATCCGCTAATAATAATTAAAAAACCTTTCATTTATCTACTCTCTTTACAATACCGGATAGGTCACCGGGCTTGCGCCCGGATCGCTATCATTACAGTAGTAGATTGACCTTCAGGCCAAACTATGAGTGAATCTGCAGTTAGCGCCGCAATTGTGACCATTCGGGCACTATCGGGTTCAGAAATAGTCGTAACCCGAATACTCGAACCTTCCATCAGCCGATATTTACTTTGTGGCGAGCTGCCTTGTCCCCTGTAAGCTGGCATGCATGCAGAACAAAATAGGCAGAGTACGAGCACTAAGCTGGCATAATATCTGTTTAAATGTTTTCTCATTTTGATATGCTCCTTAATCTCATCTATAGTCAAATTTTCTCAACCATCTCCTGAGGCTGTCTTTCTTCAAGGCCAAGACCGTGCCAGAAAAACATGGCCGGTTTTCACAACAACTTAAGTTACAGAATAACAAAGGATTGGATGAGTTAAAGAGCGTCGTGCTTGAATCGCAACCAGGCCCGTAAAAGTTCGCAAAAAAATGTGCAGAGATATTGTATCTGTTTTTTAAGGAGTTCGGTTCGCTAATAATGTGATGGGGAAAACCATTTACAGGGGTGTCGCCTTGTCTCAGGAATTGAATCTGGACGATTTCGGCGCGATTTCCTGATACAATGAGAGAGAAAGCTGACACTATTTAACCCTTCGGACGCAAAACCATTTGTGGAGTCCAAATTTGATAAGCTTTTTCAAGATAGTCGAGCGCCGGGTATGGTCTTTCAGCATGATATAATAGACACTCAGATTCGACGGTAAAGACAGCCCGGGAACAGATTTATATGGATTTGGACGCTGCAATCAAAGTGCGCCATTATTCACCTAAGACAGATAAGACTTATGCGTCCTGGATAATAAGGTTGCAATATTTCGCCAAGAAGAAAGCACCTGAGTTGTTGACAGCTCAGGATGTCAAATCTTTCTTGACAGATTTGGCAGTCAAGCGAAAAGTCGAAGCATCGACCCAGAATCAGGCCTTTTACGTAATATATTTCTAAGGTATTTGACGGCGCATAACCAATTTTAAAATTCGTAAGAAAAACTGTTTCACTTTCCGTATTTGAAAAGGATCCAAAGGAAGTCTTGTTTGAAAGAAATCCGGCACCTATTCCACCACCAAGGATAAATCCCGCTCTTTGGCCGTCAAAAGCAAGGAGATTGGTGCTTATGAAGATACAAACGACTGCAACGATAATTGCACGAGCGCTTCTCATGGTGTCCTCCTTTTCTTGAAGTTTTGGGTTGCAAATTATCTGGAGATTCGGCGCCCACCAAACAGCTCAACGGCGCGCGCCGAAACCGCCATGTTTTCTAATTCTTATTATCCTACCTGTCAGCGAAGTGTCTGATCCTGGGAATCCACAACTTGGCAACCACCCCTGCGTGGTCCGATGGCCAGAGCCCCGAAGTCGTTCGGTCTTCTAATTCGTCGCCGATCACAGTGGCCAGCACGCCAATGTCTTGTTTGCCAGTTCGGGCCATGATAAAGTCGATGCGCTGATGGAGATCGACCACTTCGTTCCGCAAGTCTAAATCATGATTGCTGGTGAAGCCGTCCGGGTTATTCTCATCTTCGTGGCGATTGAGCGGCCAGGTGTCTGCGAAGCCCTCCGCAAGAAAAAATGAGTAGGTCGCGTCAGAGGGCGGCCTGGTATTCAGGTCGCCGACCAAAATCACCGGTAAACGGTCACGATTCAGGGCGTCAATGAGTTCCTGCGCCTGACCGAGCTGGATTTCTTGACCGCTGGATGCCGGCTCCAGATGCGTGTTCACGAAACGGTACCTTTTGTGCCGCACCTTCGCGTCCACCGCCACATAGCCGCGCACGACATCGAAACCAAGAGCCGGAAATGGTAGCCTCGTTTGATAGTTCGCTTCCACAACGTTGGAGATTTGAACATCCGGCCGCGCCAGGACAACGTCGAAATCCGTGAGCCGTATATCGTCAAACTGCAACGGGTCTACGCTCACGATCATCGGGACTTCCGCATCCGTGTTTTGCACAACCCCCGCCACTTTGTAGTGCAGCCCAGCGGCCTCGAGCGCGTCGAGCATGATTTGGAGGTAGTCGAAGAGAACGTCTTCTGCAGGAGTTGTTCCCCCAAACGCCGCGTCGCCCGGAGACTGGATACGGATGGTGCTAACCTCCTGCAATCCGATGAGGTGTGGCCGGTAGCGCTTAACCTGTTTTGCGATGGCGTCTGCACGTTCCGGAAAGTTGGTGGCCAGCAGCAACTGAAATGCCTCCGCCGCCAGGACCGGAATTTGGGAAGGGTCCTGTGCGCCAAGCACTTTGTCGATATCTGTGCCGACGTAGATATTCCAGGTCATGACTTTGACCCCGCCAAAGCCGA
Source organism: Caldithrix sp. (assembly GCA_004357015.1). GTDB lineage: Bacteria > Zhuqueibacterota > Zhuqueibacteria > Oceanimicrobiales > Oceanimicrobiaceae > CR04bin15. The sequence goes on along the minus strand of SMXE01000148.1, from coordinate 3,670 downwards.
AGGCATGTTGGCCGATCCCGGATTCGTCGAACGATTCGAGAGATTCGGCGCCCGCCAGGTCTCGCTCGATAGATTCCGCCGCGTCCAACTCAAAGACTTGCGGCACTACCGGGGTTTGCTCGTCACATCCGGCCAGTACCAGCACCAGTCCCAGAGCCAGAGCCAGCAAGAAAAATGTTTTGTGTGTCATGTTAGACCTCCTTTTGGGTTTGTTAGTGGTTTGAATTTATTTCTTCAGTAACCGAAATCGTGACCGTCGTGCCAGGAACTGGCGCCAGGAGTGTGCTTTCCTGTGGCAAGGAAGGCTCGGTTTTTAGAGTTATCGGAGATGTTGTCGCCTGGCAGATGTTCGCAGGTTTTGCCGCGGGCCGTGGCATGGCCTGGAAAGGATGCCTACCGGGCGGCGTTGGCATCACGTGGATAGTCGAACACGAGAAAGCCAGCGATGACGAACAGAGAGCTAAGACAAGGACAACGTTCTTGAATTTATTCAGTCCCAATGTGGTTTTCATTCTGCACCTCTTCGGTTATCAAAATCCTTGAGATAGGGGCGCATTGTACTGAGGTAGCCGGAGATAAAATTGAGGTGTGACCTCACTGAGTTGATTGCGCGCGCAGATTGATACATCTTGTCCTCCCGAGAGCAGTGATTACTATTCGGCAACTGCCCTTTGGAAAACAAAATGCATGCCAGAGATTTAGCTGAAATCGAAGGTGGGACTAAGTATCAAAGAAACAGTGAGTTGTTCTGGTAGGGTGACGCAGACTGCTGGGGATCGTTTATGGCAGTTTAGGCTCGCAAAGACTTAACTATCAAATGTCTATTTGTTTTTACTAAAAATAGGTTCGCAGAAATTCATAGCATTTGACGCCTCTGCGGTTTATGAATTGCAAAGGCCAGTGCGAATCAGGGCCGCACAATTCCCAACTTGCCCATCTTGTATCTGAGCGTTTGTTCCGAGATTTTCAGGATTCGGGCTGTTCTGGATTGGTTCCAACTGTTTTCTGCCATGGTTTGACGGATGAGTTGTTCTTCATAGTCTGCCAGCGTCTCGTTAAGAGATTTGCTAACGTGCAGATCCTGGAGCGAAACGCTAAGTTTGCGCAGTTCACTTCGAAGGTCCTTCGGCAGGATATTTCTACTCAGAACGGTAGATTTTAAAGGGGCGAGCGTGACCAGCCTTTCCACGAAGTTCTCGAGTTCACGAATGTTGCCGCTCCAGGCGCGTACTTTCATGAAGTCGAGAATTTCACCGTCGAACGCCTCAACTTTCTTGTGCTGTTCGCTGGCGAATTTTATCAGAAAGTGGCTGGCAAGCAAGGGAATGTCGTCCTGACGTTCGCTTAATGAAGGCACGTGAATGGGGTAGACGTGCAAGCGAAAAAACAGGTCCTCGCGAAACTGCTGCTGGTCCACGAGTTTGCGCAGTGAGATGCTAGCGGCTGAAATTACGCGCACGTCAACGTTGCGGGTCTTGTTGCTGCCAAGGGGACGGACTTCCCCTTCTTGCAGTACCCGCATTAATTTTGACTGAACGTCAAGTGGAATAGCCGCAATCTCATCCATGAAGAGCGTTCCGCCGCTTGCCTCTTCGAATAAGCCCTTGCGGTCGGTAGCCGCGCCGGTGAAGGCTCCCTTTACGTGACCGAAAAGTTCGCTCTCAATGAGGCTGACGGCAATGGCGCCGCAATCGACCGTGACAAGCGGCTTGCTCGCTCTGGCGCTGAATTGATGGATAGCACGGGCGACAAGCTCTTTGCCGGTTCCGCTGGCGCCTTCGAGAAGCACCCTCACATCACAACGAGCCGCGGCATCGATGGCGTGAAGCAGATCGAGGAATTGTTTGCTCTTGCCCTTCAACCCCATTGCTTCGTATCGCGCGCGCAGATTGGCGATGGGAACGGGCGCTTCAAAATACTGCTGGATGTTGTGAACGTTGCGCAGGTAGGGCGCCGAAATGGTGGCAATTTGTTCGAGAAATGACAACTCCCGCTCAAGCACTTTCCCTGCTGTGGCTCTTTTTATGAGAAGCAGTGTGCCGATGACGGTGCCGGCTGTGCGCAGCGGTACGCCAAGGACAGATGGGAATGACAAGCCTTTGAACATTTTCCGGGCAAAGCGAGTGTCGGCGCCAACATCCGCGCTCTTGAATGGCTGTTGGTGTTTTATCATCCAGCCACTCACCTGCATCTGCACATCATGGTACTGGCTCCGGTCGCTGTCCGGCCCCTCCTTGAAGAATGTCTTTAACGTATCACGCGTGGCCGGATTTATCATCATGATGATCACCGCGTCGCTCTCCAGCCAACTGGCCGTCTTTTCCGCCACGACTCGCAGAATTTCCTGAAAGTCCTGTTGCTGGCTTAGAATAGAGGCAAGCTCAAAGAGTCGTTCGAGTTCAGGATTGCCAGGTTGCCGTTGCGTTTTCCCCAATTCGCTCATGAAAGTGTTCCTGTCTTTAGGCGTGGTCTCCAAAGCCGTGGGGGTGAAAAACTCTATCCGGATGAAAATTCCATGAAAAGCTGCCTGAAAATGAAAGGTTACTGATTTCCAGGAATTATTTCAAGCGAATATCTCCTGGATGGAATTTATCCCCCCCACGCTGTCGGAGTAATGTCTATTTTGTCATTCCTGCGTATCAAAGCGGTACCCATAAGGGCCACTGAACGAGCAGGCCTAACATGTAAATCAGCCGCGTGTTTTTGCGTCGGCTGAATTTTTGAGTTAGAAAAAATGTAGAATGCATAACCGGTCACAAGTCATACGAACCTCAAAACTCAAAAGGTTGCAGAGTTCCGTGGTTCCGGCTTTAGCGGAATTTTGCGATCCAAAATATGACGCTACCTATTTAGTAGTTATGTTAACCAACTGGTTTAAATAAGTTTTAACTGCTTCTCCCTCGCGCTTACGCAGTTTTACACAGTTATTTACTTCATCCTCTACTTTTGCCAAATTTCGCATGGTGCCTTCTGCCTGATGCCCTGGTTTTGCAAAAAATTGGCGCGATTTTTCAAGCCTCTCCTCCGAACAGCCTTTTGCAAAAACAGGCATGTAACCCGCATACTCATTCGGAATTTTAGAAATGATGATATCGTAATTATCCATCATCCAATGAAAAACCAGGTTACGGCCGTTATCACCTGCCACTCTAATGCCTCTTGAGATAATAAATAATTCACTGACATTTAAAGGCCCGGAAAGGGCATAATTCAATGCTTCATTTTGAAGCTCGATAGATGAGAAATACCCTATAGCCGAAAGATAATTATCTCGTTGAACTGGTGTTTTTGCATTTTCGAAATGTGATTTGTAAGCATCGAAAAGCGCTTTGTCGCCAGCTAGAGCTGTAATTTGTAAAGCACGCTTCGCTATGCTTGCATCAACAGATGTTGGCTTGGTCATGAACGACCGGGCGGCTGATTCTGCATAAGTTATTATTTCAGAACTTTGACCATATTTCGCTAACCAATAAATTAGTTCCGGTCGAAGTTCGGATATCGTATCAAGTTCATTCTTTTGTTTTTCAAGATCAAATTTATCTAAAGCCGGCGTAAATACCTCCCGAATGAAGTGGGCAAATGCCGTTTCCAATTCACTAGAAATTAAGGCTTGTCTGACACTGCCCAGATTATCCATTACGGCCTTAATGATTTCTGGTTCGGGATACCT
>SMXE01000147.1 GCA_004357015.1 Caldithrix sp. | reverse complement strand
GAAACGAGGCTTTGTGGATTTGCCAGAACACTGGCGGTCTTCGAGTGCGAGTAATTATTCTCAGGGAGTAGGGCTGTTTGGATGCGTGTGTTGATTGGTAAGCCTGAAAGTTTGCCTGAGGTAGTGCCCCGCGTCGTTCCAGCGCGGAGCACTGGAACGAGAAAAATAACCAGTAACGATTACGAGCAGTGATTGACCCTTTATGGATCACGGTTTGTGATTTCATCTATCAAGCGTTCTACGTTGCAACTTGCCCTCCGGGTACCGCGAATCCTCTTCCAGTCGTGACAAAGAACCCGGCAGTACTCATCTCTACCTTCAATCAGCGATCAGCCCCTTTTTATTAGAATGAAACCCTTTTGTTTGTTTTGTATTGCATAAATAGTTTCCGAACGAAGCATGCAGCAATGACAGGCGAAGGCCGTTTTCGTTCAGGCACTAAATAAGATCACGAGATCGGCGCAAAGTACGGTGTCTAATTCAGATATGAGCAAAAATCGCGATATTGTGCACGAGCACGAGGAACTGGTTGCAGCGCAGACGAGCCCCGAGGCATTCGAGCGCATATTTCAAAAGTATCACGACGCGATTTTCAGCTACAGTTTGCACCGCACCTGCGACGCCATCCTCGCTCAGGATATCACCGCAAATACCTTCTTAAAAGCATTCGAACATATAAAGGACTTCAAATGGAGAGGTATCTCTTTGTCATCCTGGTTGTACAGGATTGCGACGAATGAGATCAATCTGCACTATCGGAAAACGAAGCGTCTGGTTGCCATGACTCCGGAATTGGCGGAGACATTGCGCGATGACGAGACCACCGATAAAGCGGTACTTGAGATTGAAGAGATGATTAGCAAAAACGAAAAGTTCAAGCGTGCATGTTTGGCTTTGTTCAAGCTGCGACTCAAGTACCAGACGGTCTTGACTTTGAGATACTTTGAAGAAAAACCTATCAAAGAGATCGCAGAGATTCTGAGTCTTTCGGAAAACACTGTGAAGACTCAAATCCGAAGGGGTTTGATACAGTTGAGGAAACAGTATGAAAAAACATCTGCATGAAATTGAGGAGATTTTGCACAACGGGAGATTGCCGGAAGAAGATCTAACCAGACTGCGACATCAAACGTGGTTAAAGATTGTCAAAGCGAAAAGAGAGCGCCGGCAGCACTGGGGATTCTTGAGCCTGCCCACATGGACCTGGGTCCTGGCATCGATCATTTTGATTTTTCTGGGTGTGTTGGCGATGTTGCTGCTCAAGTAATTTCTGAATTGCTGTTTTGGCATAATCCTAATATCCAAACAGGAGGTGCATCATGGAAAAGAAGAGCAGTGCTAGGGACTACAACTACAAAAAGTCCTTCGAATTGGGGTTGGTCGGCTCCTTGTTGGTGTGTTTATTTATTTTCACGGTATTTCGGCATTTCAGTGTTGAAGTCACGCCAGTTGAAGCAGCTCAGCCGCCATTGGAAGCGCTGCCGCCGCCCAAAACGGAGCAACCTAAGAGGCCGCTTGCGCCACCAATACCCACCGTGCCTGTTCCGGTTCCTGAAAACGAGCTGCCGCAATACGAGACGCTCTACCAAAATTTCATCGATATCAACCAAGACATTCCTGCCTTGCCGGAAAAAGACGAGCAAGATACATACATATTTATTGCTGATCAGGCAAGGCCAGTACCTGTTGGTGGGTTAGCGGCGATAGAGAAAAATTTGGTTTATCCGCGGATGGCGCGAAGGCTCGGCCTGACAGGGACAGTCGTGGTTGACGTGTTAGTCGGAGTGAACGGTCGCGTGGTAGCAACGGAGATTGTTGAGTCCGCCGGGTTCGACCAACTTGACCAGGCAGCCGTCAAGGCCATCAGGAGCGTGCGTTGGAAGCCTGCAACCCAGCGCGGCGAACCAGTGGAGGTCTGGGTCAGGATTCCACTCGTTTTTCGCTTGCATTGATAAGGATTAAGACTCTTTGAAGACCTGCTATTCATTGACTCTTTGGCGCGAATGTTTGTATATTTGCTCTCATTTCGGAAGCCGGAAACCGGAGAGCGGGAAACGGAAAGCGATGGTGGCGCGAGCAATAATTGAGATCCGAATTCCGAATTCATATTTTCCAATAACGAATAACGAATAACGAGCGCCGTCAACGGGAGGGAGAAAAATGAAACACTTATGGTTCATACTGTGCGTGTCCATTGTCCTGGTTACCGCATGCGAAGTGGAAATCGAAACCGGGACGTCAGAGAAGCCGCCGGAACCTGAATACTTTCTGACTCAGGAACAAACGCACAACAAATTCAGCAGCGCGATTCCGCCAGTTCTAACTGTGCCATCTGGTGCGATTATCGAGGCCAAGACCGAAGAGGCTTCTGACCGGCAATTAGACATCAATTCCACGGCAGCGGATGTTCCGAATGTCAAATTTGAACCGATTCATCCCTTGACCGGACCGGTTTACGTTGAAGGCGCTGAGCCCGGCGATGTGCTGGCAGTCAAGCTGCATGAGATCGAAATCGGCGACTGGGGCTGGGCCGGTGTCTTTCCCGGTTTTGGCTGGCTGGCAGACGAGTTCACCGAGCCGTATCTGAAAACGTTCGATCTCAGCCAGGACAAGAAATCCGTCAAGTTCAACGACAAGATCACCATTCCGCTGCGGCCGTTCGCCGGCGTCATGGGTGTGGCACCGGCCACGGACGAGATGCTCTCCACCATCCCGCCGCGCGCCAACGGCGGCAACATGGACGATCCCAATCTGGTGGCAGGCACCACGGTCTATTTTCCGGTCTTTGTGGCTGGAGCGCTTTTTTCCATCGGGGACACGCACGCGGCGCAGGGCCAGGGCGAGGTCTGCGGCACCGCCATCGAGGCGCCCATGCGCATCGTCTACCAGGTGGACGTCATCAAAGGCGGCCACAAGATGGCAGAGCCGCAGTATGAAACCGACGACACCTACGCAGTGACTGCATTTGCCACCACCCTCGATGAGGCCGCAAAGAAAGCCACCCGCTACATGGTGGATTACCTGACGGCGGTGCACGGCCTGGAACGCACCGAGGCGTACGTGCTGTGCTCGCTGGCGGCCAATCTGAAAATCGCCGAGGTCGTGGATGTGCCGCATGTGCTGGTTACGATGCAAATCTCCAAAGAGATTCTGGGCATCTGATCATGCCAGTGGCCTTAGTGACCCATCCGATCGCCTGCGGGCTTCGTACTTTCAGCAGTTCAAGTACCGCAGCAAACGGAGTCAAAACACATTGGCAATTGCTAGAGTGCATCGCGTGACCGGGAAAGTCACAGATTCTCAACTATTTGCACAAATGGCGGACAAACAGACGTCGGCTTTGTCTGCGCTCTATGACAGATACTCTGAGCGTCTTTTTGGCTTAGCCAGGCATATCCTGAAGGAGCAGAGCCTGGCCGAGGACGTCATTCAGGAGCTGTTTCTATACTTGTGGCAAAATGCGCGCAAATTTGACCTTCAACGCACCGATGCCGGCCCCTGGCTTACGGTTTTGTGCCGTAACCGCTGTATCGACAAACTGCGGGCGAAGATGGCGCGGGCAAAACGGTCCACAGCCATCAATGAAGATGTGCTGCAACACGTGGCGGATCACTCTGAGGACCCGATGGCAAATGTGCAGCAGCGTGAGATGGAAGAAAATATGAGCAGGGCATTGCAACTGCTGCCGGACGAGCAACGTATTGCCATCGAGCTCGCATATTTTGAAGGATTGAGTCAGTCGGAAATCTCGCGAACGCTGAACGTTCCCCTGGGGACGATAAAGACACGCGTTCGGATGGGCATGCAGAAGCTGCGCAACCAGATGAATTTTGGATGAACAACCTATGACTGAGAACCACGACAAACTAAAAGATTCGATAGCTGCTTATTGTCTCGGCGCACTGGAACAGGACGAGCAGCAAGCGCTGGAATCGCATCTGGACCAGGGTTGTCATGAGTGTCAGGAGATTCTGACCGAGATGCGTTTGGTGGTTCAGTCCATGCCATTTTCTGTGCCAGGAGAGAAGCCGCCGGCCGAATTGAAGCAACGAATCCTCACGGCGGTCTCGACCGAGGAATATGCTGCACCCGCGGTGGTGTCCGAACTGAAAGAAGGTGTGGCAAGGGCTTCGAAAAAACTTGTGGAAGAGGCAAAGCAGAGATGGATGCGCGCTACCTGGGCGCTCTCATTTGCCATGGTTTTGAGCATCATTGGGTTTGGCGTCTACACCCAGTCACTGAAGAAACGGGTCGCTCTGCTGGAAAACCAGGTCGTGATCGGCGCGCAACTTGTAGAAGGGTTGCAGAGCGAATTAGACAGACAAAGACGGATTCTAAACGTGGTCAATTCGCCGAACATTCGCATCGTGAACCTGGATGGATTAGATGTTTCACCCTCGTCGCAAGGCGTGGTTTATTGGGATCCGCTGCAGAGCAAGGCTATGTTCTACGCTTTTGATCTACCCCAGCCGCCCTCTGGCAAAGAGTACCAGCTCTGGATGCTGCGCGGCACGCAACCCGTCGATGCCGGCGTCTTTTCTTTGGACGAACAGGGTAAGGGCAGTTCTGCCATTGCAACGCTCTCTGACAGCGCTGCACTCACCGCGTTTGCTGTGACATTGGAGCCCAAGGGCGGCTCGCCGCAGCCCACCGGCGATATGTATCTATTGGGTGTGGTAACGAAGGGTTAGGATATTGCGTTGCACAGCGATCGGCTGCAGCGGTTGAGGTTGAAGAGAACGCAAGACATCCACTCAGAAACCGACTTTCTCGTAGAAAGTCGGTTTCTTGCATTTGCATGAAATGTAACCCTCAGGTTGGAGTGAACCCACCTTTCTTATTCTATCCCTATAACATTCGCGACTGGCCAACCCAAATCAATAACCGCCAGCTCAACGCGGAAACCGGGGACGACAACCCTGGCCGTGCCCGAAGGAAGTTTGCAACCCACGTGCTCAGCCCATCAATGACAAAGTCACTTGATAGTAGCTGTTGTTTTGTTCATTGGTCATTCGCAGTTTGAGTTTTATCTGGGATTTGTTATTTGATATTTGGGATTTCCGGCTTGTCCGGATTAGGGTGCAGACTCCATTTTTCGCAGTAGCAATAAGGTAATCGCAACTCTGAAGCTACTTGACTATGATGATTGCCTCTCTTAACTTCCCAACAGTTCGTTCGAAGGCCTTGAAGGTCAATGCTTAACAAGGAAGTGAGGTGACTTCATGATATACTGCTATCATTGTATCACGCGACTATCGAAAGACCATAAGGTCTGTCCGCATTGCAATAAAACGCTTGATCTTGCGATGCTCAAAAGGATTTTCCATACTGATACTGGTGGTGACTCAAAAGGATTTGCTTCCTTGAAAATCTGGTTATGGGAACACAACCGAATTCTCATGCCCATAATTTTGTTCCTGTTTGGGATGGGTGTCGGCTTTCCTGTTTGGTGGGGATACGCTCAGGTTAGGATCGCCGCCGCGCTCTCACAATATGAGACACAGATTGTCAGTCTCCAATCAAAAGTGGCCGACATCGAGAATCAACAAGAGAAAGATCGTAAGAGATTTGAAACACAGTTGGCACAGAAGGATTCCGTACTTACATTGGTTGCTGCACAGAAGGAAACACTGACGAAACTCATAAATCTCACACGCAGTATGATCTTGAGCGCAGACATTATCCCGAACTCGCAAGATGACGCTGACTTTTATAGACGGAACACCCTATACCTGATCAGTGTTTTTAGCGAGCAGGAGGAGGCACTTACCGCCGCCGGATACCGGTCAAGTAAAATATATGACTTACAGACTATTCCGGAACTTCTGACAGAACAAACTGCGGATTTGGTTAGGTAGGAATAAGTGTCCTTCTGGTTGATATGGTTTGTTCGCGAGACCAAAAATAAAAGCTGTCATTTCCTACAAAGAATGGCAGCTTAGAAGTTGGGTTTATGTTGAACTTCGTTTACATGAAAGCGAACACCCCGATAATCAGTCCGAAACCAAGTAAACCTAACGCTCCGAGAATTACATCGTCTTTAATCCTGCTGTTGAGTTTCGGTTCATAGACGACTGCATCTTCAAAAACTTCAATCCTCGTCTTTGGGAAAGTTCTCTGTGGGACGAGCAAATCACTTTCCTGTGTGTTTCCATATAGTTGCATTAGCGTACCCCTTCCTTGATTATGTGACGACTATTTGTTTCTTAATTTTCCGTTTATGAAAAATGGCAGCCAGTAACAGCGAGTTGTATGGAAGTCCTTAGATGAAAACCAATACCCAGATAAAAAAAACCAGTAAGTACGCAATTGCAGTTAAAAACATAGCAGCCGTATTTTTTTTATTGGATGATTGCATGAGTGCACCCTTTTTTTTGATCATGTGACAACTTAGGGTATGCAAATACTATACCCAAACTACAGCAGACCACATTAGTGGTTAATAATCAATTCCTTAGCACTATTTGGTTTTCGGGGAATGGGAATGTATATTACAAATTTGAATTACGATTGTGGTTTCTTTCCGGGATTTAGTTAGGAATTTTGTTCCCATCAGCGATGGTGGCCTCTCCCAAAAGGTAACCTTTTTGAAAAAGGTCACCTTTTCATTGTAGGGGCGACGCATGCTTAAATGCAAGAACGTTCCAGGCATTTCCAAAATGCCTGGAACGTAAATAAACCAGAGTTTTCACCAATGGATGCGAAAAACCCCGGGGTCAGTGATCCTGGAATGTTGATCTTGGACCCCGGG
>SMXE01000146.1 GCA_004357015.1 Caldithrix sp. | reverse complement strand
TAAGGAAGCTGCCGTGCATCAATTACACCGTGCTGCTTGCGACTTGCGCGTATAACCGCTGCCACGCCTTCCTCAATCAAAAACCGGTTGATACGATCTTCTTTCGATTCGGCGCCAGAAAGTCTCCTCCTTAGTCGCTCGGCATAGGGTTCGAGACCGCTATTATCGAGACCATCCGGGTTATTGGGGTTCGTATGGGCAGCGGCATTGTCAAGTTCGGTATCAGTGAAGGGTCCGGTACGCTCTCCGTCGCTTGGCCTCGATAAGGGAGACATGAGGATTTTCCCTCGTAATTGTCCACTGAGTTTTTTTAAGGCATCCGGATCGGTATAATCTACCAGCACAGGAACTCCGGTAATTTCTCCTTCGGTTCCGGCAGTCCAGGCCGAGGGCAGAGCAATAATAGACATGTATCGCGGTTGGACCATTTCAATTGAGTACGATTCGATAGCCCAACCACGCAGACCCGCTTCGTAACTGTCAAAACGGACATTCTCCAGGCCAATGGCTTGGAGCTTCCTTTTCGTCCACTCAGCAGCTTCCCGGTAAGCCGGGGTGCCGGACAATCTGGGCCCATACACATCCGCGATATAGCTCAGGGTTTCCAATACTCGTGATTGCTGAAATCCAACTTCCTTAATGCGGGCAATGACGCCGTGATCTAACTTCTCTTGCGAGAAGGCAGTGCTATACAACAAGCTGCAGTAAATGATAATTAGAATTTTTGGGAAATTCATTAGGTTGTGCAAAATAAAAAGAGGCTCTACCCAAGAAAATACTCAGGAAAAAATAATACAATTAATTTTGGCCGGGAAAATTGGACCTGTTCCATTGCAAATGATGACCGTCATAAAATAGCGGCTACTTGATAGTAATCAAAAAGACGCCGCCGGCCGAATCCCGGCCATACTTCCCACCGGCTTCGTAGCCGTCAATGTACTTTATCTCTACTATCGCAGCACTTGAAATATTTTTAAGTTCGTGCTTGAAACCGGACCGGGAGCCGTTGATATAAACGAGTGCCGGCATGCCACCAGCTGCCCCGGTCGTTCTCCTCGTGTCTCTATCAAGGAGATTAGGTCGAAGATAGCGTATGAGATCCCAGGCCGTATCCGCTTGTGGAACCGATGCAATTTCATCAGCCGTTATCAAATAACGGTCACGGTGCGCTCTTTGCCCTGCAGCACAGCCCAGAGACCAAATAATCAACAGGGTCAGAAGTAACCTAAAAGACTTATACATGGTTTCCTCCTCGCGATCTCCAAAGAAAATCGCTGACAAGAAAAAAGATGCCCCGAGCTTAAACGGAGCATCTTTTGACTCTTGTTCAAATTTCAATGTGTTCAGTTTCAAGGAACGTTTGGATTGACGTTCGTTTCACTGCGCGGAATCGGCATATAGTTCCGGAATTTACCAGCGGGAAGATGCCATAAATTAAACCTGGCTTGATCCGCTATCCGGGTCCCTTTCATCCACAAGGTCTTATCCCGTTCCTCAATGAGCAACCCCAGAGCGCCGGTAATATTGTTTACCGGAAGATCATCTCTTAAGGCAATTCCGGTGGTGCTTGCGCCACCAAGCGGGTTGTCATATGCAGCCATTTCAGCAGGAGTAATCTCATCCAGGCTATGAAAGGAACGAACGTTGTTGATATGGATCAGCCCGGTTGCATCATCACCGCCATTTATAGCAACTTCGGCCAGAATGAGCTCCATTTCACGCCAGTCGATGAGGACAAACTCGCCGTCCCGGTTGTGATAGATATCCTGGGTTAGCCCTGTACCACTTGAGTAGTCTGCCCACGTGCTGGTACGAATCTGGCCGTAGAGGCTCCGTATGGGTCGTTCCCAGAGCGGCAGACGTTCATTTTGGTTGGCAAGTCCTGCCCGCGGATCCACGGTGTCTCGATGCCCCGGCTGGCCGTTCCCGCCTTCGATGGGGCGGCCAAAACGACTTACCTTGCCATCAGCCACATCATCCGCAGTCAACTCAGAAAGCACGACGCCTTCTTTTGCATCATCAAGAACGTATTGCGCGAAACGAGGATGGGCACTGAACAGCGGGTCATTGCCTCTGCCGGCGCTGTTCCACATGTAATTGGAGAACCTTGAGGTATGAAAAATGCCAAACGATTCGCCCTGCTGCAAGCCACTCTCGGCAGCCGTCTTGGCCTGAGCATCATTTCCATCAAAGATATATGTTCTAGCGATAAATGAAGAGAGGACTCCATTTGGATTATCAACGTCACCGGGGTCAAGACCCATAGCGTCATTAAATTTATCGCGTGCTTGCTGGCGCAATTCCGTGGAACTGAAGAAGGCGCCAAACTCGCCGTTATCTAACTGCTCGCGCGTCGTAATTGGAGCACCGGGGGTATTCCCTTGTTCAGCTTGCGCTCCCCAATGGTCCGCCAGATACATCCGCATCAATCCACCGATAAAATTTCCCCACCACAAAGCACGGTCCCTCAACGCCGTATCATCAAACGAACCAATTGCCCCGACCCTCGCGACCAGGTCATCTGCAAAGAACCGTATCGTGTGGTAGTTATCCCAGTCGTTCTCATAAAAGTCGAGGTCAGCAGGACCATCCTGGACGAACGTAAAATGGTCTGGTGCACCATCAAACATGCCATGAATCTTTTCATCGGAATAACCCGCGATCCGCCATATCAGCCACGGCACACCTTGACCCTCGTCCGATATGCCATAGCCCCCCAGCACCCCGGTAATGAGAAAGGGCACCTGGTCTTCAGTGGTGAGCAGCTCATCCTCGACCCGACTGGTGAGGGGATCGACGCCATCAACAAAACTCTGGCAGGCGGCCAGGCAAAAACTCAACACAAGCAAAGCAATAAAGTATCGAGTTGTATTTAACTGTTTCATTGTATTAGCTCCTTTATAAAGTTATAGAGCGTTCATTTTCCTGAATTCTTTGCCAAGATCACTCGCTAGAATGTCAGGTTAATAAAAAAGCTGACCGTTCTACTTGGTGGAATGGTCCCCGATTGCATCGCACTCTGTGGACCTGCATCAAAACCCAGAGAATTAATCTCTGAATCAACGCCTGTAAAGCCACCTACATGGCGCGTGAATTCGGTGCCGTCCTCGGTGGTCACAGTGTCGGTAGAGGGATCCCGTTTCAACCAATTCTTCAGATTCGTGCCGACGATGCCAATTCGCAGCCCCTGAATATTGCTGAAGAATGAGGAGTTGCGTAGGAATTTATCAAAACTGTAACTGAGACTGAGCTCACGCAGCTTGAGGAAATCGCCGGGTTGAATGGAATTGGCATCAAAGAAAGGACTCGTTGCGGCCCATAGATTAGCCACCCTTATATACTCGGCGGATCCGGGAGTAAGCGCCGCCAAGCCGGTACCGGTATCGCCAAACCCGAGTTGCTGCGTCCACTGGTCCCAGTCCAGGACATTGGTGCCATCTCCGTTGAGCCAATCCGGATTATCCGTGCCATTAAAGATCATATCCACTCTTTGCTCATTGTATAGAGAAAAACCAGTCTTCCATGACAGCAAGCCATACAGAGTAAAGCCGCCGGCTGTCAGATTGGTACTAAAACTGCCGATATAATCCGGGTCAGCATCGCCGAGCAATACCGGACCGGGAGTATCATCGAAGCCGTAAATCACACCGGCCGCAACGACTTCACCCTGAGTTGGCGAGAACTCAATATCATCCACATTGGTGCCGTCTGAGAACAAGGCGCCCAGCGTCGCCGGGTTAAAAAATGAGCCCTTGGGCATACCTTCTTTGTAAACCTGGCGACCGCCACCCGGGCCCTGACGAATCTCATTTGCACCACCCATATCCGTAACTTTATTCTTTTGAAAAGAAGTGGTCAAGGTGAAGTTGGTTCTCCAGCCACCGAGTGCTTTTCCTGCGAAGTTAGCATGCAGCTGAGCTTCCCATCCTGAGCCTTCAATCTCGCCGATATTGAATGGCGGATTGTCAGAGGTCAGACCCGAGGACGGAACATTTTCTCTCGGCACGATGGAATCGGTGGTATTCTGGCGATAGTAGGTAAAATCCAAGGCATAATTGGCAACTTCCGCTTCAAAGCCAATCTCCCACTCCTTCACACGCTCAGGCTCGAGGGCCGGGTTACCGATGGACGAAATGCCAGCGCCCACGCCGAACTGGGATTCCTGTGCTTCCCAGAGCAAACCAATACCGTCCAATCTACCGGGCAAAACACCGGTTTCGCCATAAGCGGTTCGAAATTTCAGGAAGGAGAAGAAGGAGGGTGTCCAGTCAAACCTGTCAAGACGAACGGCCAATTTGGCAGCCGGATAGGCAATACTCGAGGTGAGCGCCCCCAATACGCTGGCATAATCCTGTCGCACCATCAGCGTCGCAAAATAGGTGTTATTCATTGAAAAAGTCTGTTCTGCGAAAATGCCGGCTGATCTGAAGTGATTATTTGTTTCCTCTATTTGACCGGCCACAGCACCGACGCTTATATCTGTAATGAGCCTGGTAGCAAACTGCTCTTTCTCCGTGATGATTATTCTCTCTCTTTCATCAAAAAGCTGGGCCCCTATGGTTGAAGTCGCCTGGATCGAGGACCCCAAATCATACTTATAGGATAAATCCCCATTGTAGGTAACGGTCTGGCTGTTACGTTGGGCAATACGCCTCAAACCATCTCGATCTCTGCCTTGCACCTCCCGCGTTGTTGGGCTTTGCGTAAAAATAATTCGATTATCCCGGTCATCAATGCCGAACGTGAGCCGGCCGCTTAAATTTTTCAGAGGACTGTCGCTCTCCACGAACGGCGCAAACTCCGCGGTCACTGAGCCGGTATAGCTGTTAATGAAGCTCTCATCACTTCGGGAGTCCCAAAATGACGGCCTGGTATTTGATAAATTTCTCTGGGTGTCATATGGATACCGTTGAAAAACAAGAAAGCCAAACTCGTCCCCACCACGACTTCTTGACGGCAGATCGATTTCGGTGTCAGCAAACTGGGAACTCACCCTAACGTTGAATTGTGGGCTGACAAAGTAATCGAGATTCGCCCGCAGATTGGTCTGCTTGAACTCGTTTCTGGGTGTGTGATTCTCCTCATTATTCCGGTCTAACGGCAGATACATCCTCATTTTGTCGGTCCCACCTGAGAGACTCACACTATTCTTAACGATCGCGCCCGT
>SMXE01000145.1 GCA_004357015.1 Caldithrix sp. | reverse complement strand
GCAATTATGAAGGTGCTTTGAATAAAGCTTTAGAAATGATTGATTATAAGACATTGCGCGAGGAGCAGGCCAAAGGTCGGGTCCAAGGACGGTTGCTTGGCGTTGGTATTTCGAGCTACATTGAGGCTTGCGGCATTGCGCCTTCTAAAGTGGCCGGCGCCATTGGGTTGCGGGCCGGTCTGTACGAAGCGGCCAGCGTGCGCGTGCATCCGACGGGCAAGGTGACTGTGTTCACCGGCTCACACTCGCAGGGCCAGGGCCACGAGACGACCTTTGCCCAGGTGGTGGCGGACGGTTTTGGCATCTCTATCGACGATGTGGATGTTGTGCATGGGGACACCGCACAGATTCCGTTCGGAATGGGGACCTACGGTTCGCGCAGTCTGGCGGTCGGTGGCAGTGCGATTTATCAGGCAGTCGAGAAAATCAAGGCCAAGGCCAAAAAAATCGCCGCGCACAAGTTGGAGGCGTCAGAAGACGACCTCGAGTTTGCGGACGGTCAGTGGACCGTGAAGGGCACGGATAAGTCGGTGGCGTTTGCCGACGTGGCACTCACCGCCTATGTGCCGCACGACTACCCGGAAGGTCTTGAGCCCGGCCTGGAGGACAACGCCTTCTGGGATCCGAAGAATTTCACGTTTCCTTTCGGAACCCACATTTGCCTGGTTGAAGTCGAGCCAGGCACCGGCAAGGTCAAGATTCTACGCTACCTTGCGGTGGATGATGTCGGCAATGTCATCAACCCGATGATTGTAGACGGCCAGATTCACGGCGGCGTGGCGCAAGGCGCAGGACAGGTACTCTGGGAAGGCGCTGTCTACGATGACAGCGGCCAACTGGTGACTGGCTCGTTCATGGACTATGCCATTCCCAAGGCAGACGACCTGCCATTCATCGAAGTAGGACGCACCACCACGCCATGCCCGGACAACCCGCTGGGGGTGAAAGGCGCGGGCGAAGCCGGTACGATTGCGGCCACCGCTTGCATCGCCAACGCCGTGATAGATGCAGTCGCACATCTCGGCGTGAAAGACATTCCGATGCCGATGACGCCGGAACGCGTGTGGAACGCGATTCAAGGAAATTGATCGAACATCGAGGATCTAAAATCGATGTTTGAAGATCCAGGTTCTGTATTCGAGCGATCTGAATCAAACAAGGAGTTTAGAAAATGATTCCAAATAATTTTGAATATGTTCGTGCCGGATCCGTGCAGGAGGCAGTCTCGTTGCTGTCGCAGCATGGCGAGGATGCGAAACTGCTGGCAGGCGGCCACAGCCTGATTCCGGCCATGAAATTCCGTCTCAGCGCGCCTTCGACTTTGATCGATGTTTCCGGTATCAGTGAATTCAGCGGTATTAAAAAGAACGGCGACCGCCTTGAAATCGGGGCATTTGTGACGCACCGGACCGTTGAGTTTTCAGATGAGGTCAAGAATAGCTGCGGGGTGCTGGCCGAGGCCGCGAGCCAGATCGGCGATCCGCTGGTGCGCAATCGCGGCACCCTCGGTGGCAGCCTGGCGCATGCGGACCCGGCAGCGGACTACCCTGCGCTTGTGCTGGCTCTGGCGGCGGAGATTCACGTGTCCGGCAAGTCCGGCAGCCGGTCCATCGCCGCTGACGACTTCTTCACCGGCTTATTCGAGACGGCTTTGAGTGACGGCGAAATCATCACGAAAGTGAGCTTTCCGGTCTTGGACAAAGGAGTGGGCGCGGCGTACGAAAAATTTCCGCACCCGGCTTCCCGTTTCGCAGTGGTTGGCGTGGCGGTTATGCTCACCATCGCTGGCGGTAAGTGCAGTGCGGCGCGCGTTGCTGTCACCGGCGCCGCGGCAACCGCATTTCGCGCGACCGACGTCGAAACTGCGCTAACCGGCAACTCGCCGGATGAGTCAACCATCTCAGATGCCACCGCCAAAGTCGCGGACTCGAATGACCTGCTCAGCGACCTTTTCGCCAGCGCAAATTACCGGGCGCACTTGTGCTCGGTGCTGGCGAAGCGGGCGCTGTTGCGTGCAGCGGAACGGGCCAGGTGAGCTCGCCTTTCGTCATCGGTGGTTCTTGCGGTGAAAGAGAGAAGAACCTTGTGCCTCAGGATTAGTTTCCGTCTCGAATAGCGTTGATAAGACTTGTTCTAAAACTTCAACAAGCTAATTCCAGCCCGAAATCCTAAAAGGTTCGACCCGTCAAGGATCATGTAGCTGGCGCTGATGTCAAGGCGTGCCAGCCGGACGCCCAATACCGGTCCGTAGGCGAATTCGGTGCCCTGGCCTTGCGCTTTGACCGTCAACCCTGCGATGCCAGGGTCATTTGTATCAATTGCAAACTCGTAAATGCCAGCCTGTCCGCCCAGATAGAGGTTCACTTCGGATGCGGGATTCGCGTAGTAACGAAACCCAGCCAAAAGCGGAATAGCGCGGGTCTCGGCTTTGAGAGTAACAGGCGCATTGTTTCCAACAGAAAATGTAGTGTTTACATCCTGGAAGAACAAATAGCCAAGATTTGCCGTTAGGGATAGATTGTCATTCAGGTCAACAACGGCAAGTAAAGTTGGACCGAAAGCTCTGTCGGAAGATGCGGTGAAGTCCCCTGAAGGAATGAGTGCATCTGCGCTCAGTTGCAACTCCAGGCTTTGTGCAAAACAGAAGTTGGCGAGGAAAAGTCCCGGAATCACCACCAAAAACCGATATGCCTTTTTCATGACAGACCTCCACATGTTAGTAGGATGTGCGGCACGGCGACGGAACTCGATACTCTGAACCTGAGTCTCAATTACCCTAAAATACAATTGCAGACATGAAACTATTCCGGGATAACATTTGCGGGATTGGCTTGCTTTTTTTTTGATTTGTACGAGAATGTCCAAATACGTAACTTGAATTGTATTTATTGCGAGATAAATGAATAATGAATATGGTAGCATTAGATTCCATTGAAAACGTCCAGCAAGCCCTGGAAGCGAAAAACTACATCACCGAGCGCAGCCTGGCCACGACCATTTTTCTGGCTTTGAAAATGGGCCGGCCGATTTTTCTGGAAGGTGAAGCAGGCGTTGGCAAGACCGAAGTGGCGAAAGTGCTTACGAAAATCCTCGACACGGAGCTCATTCGCTTGCAGTGCTATGAAGGCCTGGACGTCCACACTGCGGTTTATGAGTGGAATTACGCCCGCCAGATGCTGCACATCCGCATGTTAGAAGCCGCGGGTCGGCGCGACGAGAAACAGATTCTGCACGAGATTTTCGGCAAGGAATTTTTGATCGAGCGGCCGCTGCTGCAGGCTGTAAGCGCATCTAAGAAGAAAGCGCCGGTGCTGCTCATCGATGAACTCGATCGCGCCGATGAGGAGTTCGAAGCATTTCTTCTGGAGTTGCTTTCGGACTTTCAGGTGACAGTGCCTGAAATCGGCACGATCAAAGCGAAGCATGTGCCGGTGGTGATCATCACCTCAAACCGCACCCGCGAAATCCACGATGCCCTCAAACGGCGCTGCCTTTACTTCTGGATCGACTATCCATCGGCAGACAAGGAGTACCAGATTGTCATGGCGAAAGTGCCGGAGATCGCCGATCAAATCGCCAGGGAAGTCGTTGCGTTTGTGCAAGAGTTGCGCACCATAGATTTGTACAAACTGCCGGGCGTGGCCGAGACGCTCGACTGGTCAACCGCGCTCGTCACCCTCTCCCAAACTGAGCTGAATCCTGAGACTGTGGACGACACCCTCGGCACCCTGCTGAAATACCAGGACGACATCGTGAAAGTGAAGGGCCACCAAGCGGCTAAAATCGTGGAAAAACTCAAGGCGCTTTCTTAATGTCGATATCTTTGACAGGATTGCAGGATAAAGTAAGATGAGCAAAACTCACTTTTGTTATGCAAACCAGAGCGCATCCTGTTAAATCCTGTCAAAATTCTTCAGATGACAGCGAATCGCTTCACACAACACCTGATTTCTTTTGCCCGCGTTTTGCGCCGGGCCGGGTTTGAGATCGGGACCGGCCAGATCATGGATGCTTTGCGCGCGCTCAAGATCATCGGCATACGCAGCCGTACTGACGTCTACCACGCTTTTTTTAGTATCTTTGTCACGCGCAGGGAGCACATGGGGCTGTTCGATCAGGCGTTCCACCTGTTCTGGCGGGCGCCGGGGCGCTTGCCGGAAATCATGAGCCTGATCCTGCCGCAACTGCACCTGCCGCAGATGATGGACACGAAGAAATCGCTGCGGGTGCAACAGGCGCTATCCGAGGGCGACTCCAGGCAAAAAAAAGAGCGCCCGCAAAGGGAGAACAAAGAGAAGGAAGCTGTCGACCTGGTTTTGACTTACAGTGCGACGGAGGTGCTGCGTAAGAAAGATTTCGCGCAATTCACGGTTGAGGAAGTCGTTCAGGCAAAGCGGCTGCTGGCGGACATGCAGTGGTCAATTGCCGAGCGCCGCACGCGCAGATTCACCAGTGACACCAGCGGCCGCCTCCTCGACCTGCGCCGCACCGTGCGCCACAACCTGCGCTACCACGGCGAGATGATTCACCTGAGGAAACTCACGCCTGAGACGAGACCGCGCAACCTTACCATTCTTTGCGATATTTCGGGTTCCATGGAACGCTATTCGCGCATGTTGCTGCACTTTATGCATGCCATGTCCTGCGACAAGCGCCGGGTGGAGACCTTCGTCTTCGGCACTCGACTGACGCGCATCACGCGCACCCTGCGCCAGCGCGACATCGACGACGCGATCTCGTCGGTCTCAAAACTGGTGAACGACTGGGCCGGCGGCACGCGCATTGGCGCAGCGTTGAAAGAGTTTAATTATGTCTGGGCGCGGCGGGTGCTGCGCAGTGGCGCGATGCTGCTGATCATCAGCGACGGCTGGGACCGCGGCGAGATACCGTTGCTGGCACAGGAAGTGGAACGTCTCTCCCGCAACTGCCACCGCCTCATCTGGCTCAATCCGCTGCTGGGCTACAAGGACTACGAACCGCTCACCCGCGGCATGAAAGCCGTGCTGCCCTATATCGACGATTTTTTGCCGGTGCACAACCTGGCGTCATTGGAGCAGGTAGCGGCGGTGTTGAGCAAGGTGCGGTGAACGGCCGGCGCGTAGATGATTGATTCCTAAATAACTAACATTTCTCACTTCTCGAAATTGCCGTAATCTACTGTAAATAAGTATTATAGGATAGTATTTCAATTTTTTTTCACGTCGAAGCCGTTACGCAACACAGCCCAGTGGTCGTCTTCTGACGAACACTGGGAAAAGGCAAACCTCCGATAAACCCTGAAAGGGTTCAACAAAATTGGTCATGAAATCACGCGGTATGGTTTATGAAACCCTTTCAGGGTTTGGTTTGCTATGTTCTCGAAACCGAGGGTACGGCTATCGCGCCGAACCCTCGGCTATATTGTCTAACCGCTTCGCGGTAATACGAGTCTTTTAGCAAACTAAATCTGACGCACAAACGAAGTGAGAAATATTAGTAAATCACAAACAGATCATTAATCTGCATAATTCATAAACCACGAAGCGCACCTTTCGGCCAGCTCCGGGCAGGATCCTGACCTGAAGAAAAGCTATAAATTATGCGAGCTGACAAATTTCCCTTAAATTATAGTGGTTGAGAAAAGTTTCGATTCGTACCCACAAAGGTGGAGAAAAACGGCAGCACACCCTCATGATTTTTGCTTGACACTTAAATGCGTGTTTGCTATATACTTTAAGTGGCGTGGGGCACAGTATCCATTGAAAACAGAATCGTTCTTTTTCGCCGGTAATGTGGACAATGGCGGTGAGGTCGGCACACGACCTCCGTGGAGTTGTTGAGCGTAGACTTTGAGTAGTCAATGATAAGGCTTTCTAAGCTTAGCTGCAAAGGAAACGGAGACTGTAATCGTTGCAATGGTCCCCTTATAGAACCTGGCAGCGCAAGCGATAGCAAAGAATTGGTGTCGACGCTGTAATCGGAAATGGCATTTGCCCTGGTTGCAGTGGTAGCAGTTGGATTGTCATACCGGTAGATGGAATCCGAATTTAAAAGCCTGGCAACTGCTATATGGTATCGTTCTTAAAATGAAATTAGAAGAGAGAATAATCAAAGACATTTAGAAATGAAAATGTTATTGCAGCCCCAAAATATTTAAGCGAGTTTGACATCAAATGGCTATATTTAGCCATTTGATAAGTTCCTATATGTAGACATTTAAACACACTAATGTCTATATTTAGCCATTAATGGACATAAATGGACATATATAGACATCCTTTGAGCGG
>SMXE01000144.1 GCA_004357015.1 Caldithrix sp. | reverse complement strand
GCATTTTGCCTGAACTTTGTCGCAGTGGCCGTGCATGCCTTTGCCGAGAAAGCGGCCGATGGGCAGGTTCATCGGGTGGTCTGTGGAGATTTCGTCCACACCCCAGATGTGGATTTTTTTGTCCAGCAGCCACTGTACCATATCCGGATGTGCCCCGGGGTGCATGTGAATATACTTTTCTTCATCCGGCTGGGAGCCGAACTGCGAGTACCTGTGCCAGCCGGTGTGCAGCAGCAGGATGTCGCCCTCGCGCACTTCGACGCGCGACTCGATCATCTCAGGCGTGTAGGCTGCGAGTTCGTCCATTTCGTCCGTCAGGTCCACGATAACGCCGGGGCCGTACAGCCACTCCATTGGAATCTCATCGATGGTCATGCCGCCGGTGACGAAATGGCGCGGGGCATCCAGGTGCGTGCCTATGTGATTTGAGGTCTGAATGTACTGCGCGTTGACGCCGTGTTCCGCTTTCCGCTTGATATACTTAACTTCGAACGGCGGGTAGTAGGGCCAAGAAGGTACATCTTGATTCAAGGGTTGAGATAGGTCGTAGAGTTTCATTTTTCCTCCAGGTTATTTGCTTTTGTGAATACTTTTCTGCCCGGTGCTTCATACAGAATTGCCAAGCGAGTAAATGGCTTCTGCGGGCCTTAGTACAAAAGTAACGAATTCAGCGGAACTTGTCAATACAGCGCTTTGAGCATTGGGTGTCCGGATGCAGGATGAACCGTTAAAGCCGTGCACACGTTTTAGCCACCTTGATTTTCGACAAGGCGATTCGTATATTTTTAATTAGTGATTGCACGATAACTGGATCACTTAGGTCACATTTGCCGTCTCACATTTCACGGTGCGGCTTTGCCGCGATAGGCTTTCAGATGAACAAGATTGGTCAAAATTAATGGCAGAAAAGGGTAAAAAAATATGACCTCTAAATCAAAATTGCAATGGATTCGGGTGCTCGATCCGGAGGAGCTTCCCAAAGACCGAGTAAAAACCGTTGTGGCCGGTCACATGAGTCTGGCGATGACGCATTTTGAAGGCAAATACAGTGCCCTCGACAGCGCCTGTCCGCACCAGGGAGGACCGCTGGGTGAAGGCTCGATAGAAAACGGTTTGCTGCGTTGTCCCTGGCACGGTTGGGACTTTCATCCCTGCACCGGCAAGCCACCCGGCGGCTACGATGACGGCGTCGCTACCTATCCGGTGGAGGTGCGCGACGATGGCGTTTACGTTGGTCTGGAAGTAGAAAAGCCGCACGTACGCACAGTCACAGATGTGATGGCGGAAACCATGGTGAACTGGGGCGTGAACGTCGTTTTTGGTATGGTTGGCCACTCCAATCTCGGCCTCGCAGACGCTCTGCGCCGGCAGGAAGCGCAGGGCAAACTCACCTACATCGGGATCCGCCATGAAGGGGCCGCGGCTTTTGCGGCGTCAGCCTACGCCAAACTGACGGGTCGCCCGGCAGCATGTCTTGGCATTGCCGGTCCGGGTTCTACCAACCTGCTCACAGGTTTGTGGGACGCCAAAGTGGATCGCGCGCCAATTTTGGCCTTGAGTGGTCAGGTGGATACGCAGGTACTCGGCCCCGGCGCCTTTCAGGAAGTAGACCTGTCTGCCGCGTTTTCGGCGGTGGCTGAGTTCAGCCAGACTGTGTTGCACACCAGCAGGCATGCCGAGCTGATGAATCTGGCTATCAAGAACGCCATTCTGAAGCGCGACGTCTCGCACCTTATTTTCCCCGATGAAGTACAAACACTACCCGCCGCTGAAAATGCCAAGGCGGGCGCGCCGGCAGGACGCTTGGCGGCACGCGCAATTTCACCATGCGGTGAAGCGCTTGGTGAGGCCGTAAAATTGCTGAGAAAAGCGAAACGTCCGGTCATCATTGTGGGCCACGGTGCGCGCTTCAGCATGAAGGCGATTACCGAATTGGCCGAACAATTTAACATTCCTGTGGTCACGACATTCAAAGGCAAGGGTTTGATCTCCGACACGCACCCGCTGGGTTGCGGCGTACTCGGACGCAGCGGTACGCCCATCGCGAGTTGGTTTATGAACGAAGCGGATGTGCTGCTGGTGCTGGGCGCTTCTTTCTCGAATCACACAGGCATCACGCCGAAAAAGCCCATCATCCAGGTCGATTTCGAGGCCATGGCTCTGGGAAAATTCCACCCGGTCACGGTGCCGATCTGGGGGGAAATCGGGGTCGTGGTAGACCTTCTAAAGGAGCGGATGGCGGGCAAGATGAACAGCGAGGATCAAAGTCCTGAGGTCGCTGCACGCTGGCAACTCTGGCGCACGGAAAAAGCCAGCCGCCTGCAGGATGATCGCGGCAATGGCCTGAATTCAGCCTCCGTCTTCGACGCCATGAACCGGCACGTGCCGGACAACGCAGTTATTGCGGTGGATGTTGGCAATAACACCTACTCTTTCGGCCGCTACTTCGAGTGCACGGCGCAATCTGTTCTGATGTCCGGTTACCTCGGCGCTATCGGCTTTGGTTACCCGGCCGCCATGGGCGCCTGGGCTGCCGCTCCGGATCGTCCCATTTTTGCGGTTACCGGTGATGGCGGTTTTGGCCAGTACGCGATGGAACTCACAACTGCGGTAAAATATGGCATGCCCATAAAACACGTGTTGTTGAATAACAGCGAGCTCGGCAAGATCTCCAAAGAGCAGCGCGCCGGCGAGTGGGATGTCTGGCAGACCTCGCTGCACAATCCCAACTTTGCGCAGTTTGCCGAAAACTGTGGCGCGCTCGGTATCCGCGTAACTGATCGCAGCGAGTTGGAGGAGGCTTTCAAACGCCTGGTCGAGCATGCTGGTCCGGCAATGCTTGAAGTAGTGACCGATGTTGAATTAATTTAGCCAGTGTTTGACCGAAAACAGCTCAGCAGTGTCGTTCTCTCGAATTGTAACGGGAATCTTCTGCGTCAGAGTAAGGATTCCGGCTTAAAGATCGCCGGCACGTGGGTGGTCGAGTTTTTTTCAGACACTCGCCGCGAATTTACGCGGATTCGAATAAGGCTTGCAGCTACCGCATAAAATCACGCTCGGTGTCATTCCGGCGATCTTTTGTGCCGGAGTCTCCTGATTCAGATTCTGTTTAGCGACAGAACAGGATGAGGTATTTTCGAAGTGCGGCGCACCCCCCGGAATGAACCCATGAAATAGAAGAAATTCATTCGGATCACTCACACACCATCCGGCACACGACTGGCAGAGGGTGCCCTCGGCTAGGGCATCAGGCCATTTGAAGGCAACTTGTAGGTCGGCAGGAAATACTTGCTGACTGAGCATTTCAAAGCGAACTTCCTTCCAGGTTTTGCCCGTACAAGTTCCTCTACGTCTGGCTGAACCTTCGGCTGGACAGCGGTGAAAAAATCAGGAATCTTGGCTGGATGTACTGGCTGCCGAAAGCCCATAAACTCAATTGCTGCTATCTCCCCTGTGATCAGCTTTAGTACAGAGATCACGCCAGGACTCAAGTTTGTCGGCAAAGTCAAGAGTGTTTAAATATTCATTGTCGATTTTCTTTGCCTTCGTGCCAGTTTGTTCTTTCAGGTCTCCCTGTGTCAAAACATTGGCGACATGTACAGCCGTCAAGGGGCTAAACATTTGATGTGAACACCTTGTCGGCTGATGGTGAAAAGCCACGGCCTCTATGACGGGATTTGGTAAACGCCAAAGACTTAACAGGTAGGCCCCTACTTCTGCATGGGTGGTTCCAAAAGTCTCTTGTTCAAGTTGCCATAATGGCGCCGTACTATGATCTGCTAAGTATTGTATGTTACTGTACTGTTTGGGAAAGTTCTGTGCGAGTATCATCTTTCCCATATCATGAAGCATGCCAGAGAGAAAGGCATCGTTAACTAAGGACTCATTGGGATTTTCATTTTTAGTAATTAATTTTGCATATGAGCCCACTTTTGGCTGTGTTCCATAAGTGCACTCAGCGAAAAACGTTCCAAATTCATGTGCTCAAACTGAGAAAACACATCGTGTGTGAGCACCAGAGTTTTGATTGTTTCTATCCCTAATAAGCGAGCTGCATGTTGTACGCTTGAAACTCGCGCACGCATTCCGAAGTAGGCTGAGTTTACTAACTGCAATATTTTCGAGGTCATTCCAACGTCTTTTGAAATGATAGTTCCGATGGTGCTTAGCTTGGAATCAGGAGACTGAATTTCCTTAACTAATTCAAGGTATGTAGAGGACAATCTGGGTAGTGAACTTATTTTTGCTACTACTTGTTTTAGGCTTTCGTTATCCAATAGATCACGTACCGCTAAAGCCTGCAATATCATAGATTTTAATTGGGTGCGGCTCTTTTGATACGACCCCTTAGGCAGCCATCCTGTATTGAATTTGTTCATAAAAAGGATAGTTTTTGGCGCGTTGTTGATTTTTATAGAAACTGAAGTATTCTTCAAAGTCGTTGCTTGCGATAATGGCGCGGAGCTTTATGACAGCCTCAGCTCCTTGTAATCCCCAGCGGGCTCCGGTAATATCCATTCTATCTTTAATCAGATAGCGACAAGCCCCCTCAATGACACCGGTTGCGATTGGGTATCCTGCTGCCAGATATTTGTCGTATCGAAAGTAGCTTTTGTATTTGAGTAAATAGTCAGAACACTTGTCTGCGTTTTTACGTTCTTTGGCATTTAGATTTCGTTTGGTACTACGGCGGCGAATGCCTGCGGCCACCTGACCGGCTTCTCCGTTGAGAACTTTCAGGGCACGTTCCTGCACCCAGTCTTCAGCCTCTTGACTGGATTCATCGAAGAAACAATAAGCCGCCTTCCATAAATATTCGAGTACATGGATAAAATCCATAATGATAGTGGCTTTTATCTTTTGTTTTTTCATGACTTGGTGGAGTGTTTTCAGCTGTGCCGGCTGTCCGTCCACAAGCACAACCCACTCTCGTCTTTGGTTTGGGTCGCGCCGCCGGGCTTCAGCAAACATCTCTTCGATGACCTCGCGAGGTGATTTTTCAACCGAAGCCCAGACCCGCTTATTACCGGGTTTGGGCGGTTGAGAATTCTCTTCTTTACTTCCAATGATGCTATCGGCAGAACGACGATGAGGCGCGATATCATAAACCGATGCGACTGTTGCCATACGCTTACGATTGCGTTTCTCGCCCCGGCTGAGCCGGGTTTGCTTCTTATGCTTGCTGGCTTTTGCCGCTTTTTGAGTGGCAGGGCGTAAATCCGCCTGGCGCATGACAACACCTTTACCATCGCAGGTCAATACTAATAAATCAGAGGTATCCGAATCTTCTACTTGCCGCGATTGGTAGAATGCATCGAAATCCTGACTCAAATGACGCGTGATATTTTCTACCTGTCGTTTGGCTACGGTAGTGGCGGTGTTCCTGGAGATACTCTCAGAGGCTTTATCAAATGACTGCTCAGATACTGCAAATGCTGTCTGACGACGAAGACCATCGGAGTATTGGTCTGCGGATAAATTCAACTGTGCGTCTTGAGGGAAAATACTATCAACACCACCATCACTGTAGCTCCTTCGACTTACTTTTACCTTGCCAAATATAGTATTGAGTTGTTGTGAGCAATTCTTGCGTTTATGAGTATGTTCACGAGTGCCCTGTCGTACAGAGTCAAACTCCGGTTCTTGACGGGTTCGTTCGTCAAGATAGCTCTGCAAAACAAGCCGCATCACTTCAAAGCCATCCTGGTGAATGAGTTTTTCAACTTTGCCATGTTCGGCCGCAAGCCATTCTTGAGTGCATAGCAGATCAATCAAACCGTTCAGAAAACTTTTTGCTTCAAAAAATGGATCATCAATGTTTAAATTCGTATCTTTCATCGCAAAGGGGCTCCTTTTTGTGCCCTTATGCTTTTTGTCAACTCACAAGTACGAAATTTGGGTCCCTTTTGCAATTGAAAAGTAAGTATAACAAGTTGTTTATTATTATGATATGCTGTCGTATC